>NZ_DFBY01000045.1:0-108577 GCF_002366815.1 Psychrobacter sp. UBA3068
TCTTTTATCTTGGATTGACTATATGGGTATCTCCCGTAAAGATCTTGAATATATGCAAAGAATTGCTGGTTCTAAAAATAATAAAGAGAAACAGAAAATTATTCGTCAGATGCCAGAATGGATGCAACCGTCAGGTGAGTTTGGTATTGGCCTTCATAGTGCTTTTCTACTTATGAAAGACTTACCAGTTGAAAAGCAAAAAATAATTCTCTTTACAAAAATTCGCCTCACTCATGAAAGTTTAAAAGTAGAACTAAACTCTCCTTTGTCTGGCAAAGCAGGATACTGTTTTATAGAGAAAGTAGATGACTTAGATCATTATGGTACTAAATTAATCATTAATGTAAGAATGAAAAACAATAGTGTTTTTGAAAACGATAGATTTTTGATGGAGGAATTTGAGAGTAGAATTTATTATGAATACGATAGCGATGAATTAGTAGTGTTGAGAAAAATTCAATCAATATATAGAAATGTAAACAACAATACAGTCAGTTTTAAATTAAACTCAAATTTAAAATTTAACAGTCCTATTTCAAAAAATATAGATAATAGAGTAATATTAAATAGAAGTAATATGTATTGGGATGATGAAAAACAATCAGCTATAAAGCCTCTGTTGCTAGAGTATGGTGAAGCTTACGATAGAAAATCTTTAACTAGATTTATAAATTCGAGGTCTAGAAAAAGTATTATTACTTTCTACAAAGGTCAAATATTGAATCATAGTAGTACATATAGTATAGACTACTTTCCAACCAATATTAGAGAAAGCGTTCTACTAGATGGTTTATTTCATTTGATTATAGACATATATAGCTCTAATACTAAAGATATAGTGACTCTCAGTCGCGATGAAGTAAAAGATATAAATATTGTAAAAGATAAATTTTTAAAGTCTTATGGTAAATTGTTATATTCCATTGAACATAAAGATTATGATTCAATCCAGCTATTTGATGGAAATATAAGAAAAAACTCTCTTTTCCTTAAACTTAACGACTTCAGTACAAATGATACTTGGAAGGGTTTTAAAATTAGCGATACATATACTATTAATGACCTATTAAATAAGGAAAAAATAACTACTTATGACTCGGATAATACTGAATATTTGGAATTAGTCAAAGTAGAAGAAATAGAGATTTTAAAATCTAGAGTATTTGACAAGTTAATGACTAATAGAAATTTTAGAAAAATTTTGAATGATTATGGTTTTAATATATATTACCTACATAAAAAACCATCTTTTGGTAGTTTACTCTCCAAAAAAGACTTAGAAAATGATTTATTTTATAGGTCATTCGAGTTTGACGAAGTTTCTTTTTCTGAATCCATGTTTGAAAACTCAAAATTCAATCTAAACGATATCTTGAAAGCTTATACCCACAGGTTGAGTACTTATACCCACAAGCTAAGCTCTATAAATTATAGAGAAAACTTAACTCATAACTTACTAGCAATTGAGGATATAAAAGAGAGTTTATCGTTAAGTATTGAAAACAAAAATCTATTTCAATTTATCAAAATAGAGGTGAGTCAAAGACATTTTATTGTATTTCCTTTTGTGGTTATAGAAAATAACATAGTAGAAATAGCTAATAAAAAACTGTATGAAATTTTTAATAATATGATAACTTCAAAATTTGAGGATTATGATGAAGCTTATAATGTATTAAAAGATATAATCATTAACTATGCTAAAGATAAATACCCCAAGTGGTATGAATCCTATATTGCTGGTAAGAACTTTACACCCATAGACCTCACACGCTTAAACAAATTACATGAACCTTCCTCTAAATAAGGTATATTAGGAGGTGCGTTTTAGCCCTGATTGTAGCGGATATACTTGGTTGGTCACTGGGCTGCGAAGGCTGGGCTAGAGGTGGTCGCTCGAATGTTGGAACGCCTATAGCCTTAGCCACCGCCCCAGTGGATGACCAAGATAGTAGCGAAAAGCAGGATTGGCTCCCACTATCTTTAAATACCTAAATCTCAAACACAAAAAAGGTGAGCTTTACGCTCACCTTTTTTATGCTTACAACAATACTCTAAACCAACTTAGTCTATCTTAACCAAGCTCGCGCATTACGGAACATACGCATCCACGCGCCGTCCTCATCCCACGCTTCTGGTTTCCAGCTGTGGTTATACGCACTCAAGTTACGCTCAGGGTGCGGCATCATGATAGTGACGCGACCGTCGGTACTACATAGACCCGTGACACCGCCGAGCGAACCGTTTGGATTGAGCGGGTACGTCTCAGTTGGATGGCCTTGGCTATCGACATAACGCATCGCTAGCTGACCGTGTTTTGCCATACCGTCGATCTCAGTACTGTCTAGCGTGGCATAGCCTTCACCATGAGCGATGGCGATTGGCAAGATGCTATCTTGCATGCCTTTAAATAGGATCGACTTGGTACGCTCGATTTTTACGTTGACCGTACGCGCTTCAAATCGTGCTGACTTGTTAGCGATAAAACGTGGGAAATTTTCCGCGCCTGGGATCAGATCTTTGAGCTGCGCCATCATCTGACAACCGTTACAGACGCCAAGGCTAAAGGTATCAGGACGGGCAAAGAAGCGCACAAACTGCATGCGTAACTCGTCATGGAACAAGATAGAGTTCGCCCAGCCAGAGCCTGCACCGAGGACATCACCATAACTAAAGCCACCACAAGCGACCAGACCGTCGAAGTCACGTAGATTGATGCGGCCGCTGAGTAGATCGCTCATGTGGACATCGACCGCTTCAAAGCCCGCTTGCGTAAAGCCTGCTGCCATTTCTGTCTGACCGTTGACGCCTTGCTCGCGCAGGATTGCGACTCTTGGTTGAGTCTCACGACTGGCTAAATATGGCTCTTCCACCTTCTGATTGAGATCAAAGTTTGGCGTAGCGATCAGGCCTTTATGGCTCGCATCACTGATCAAGTCATACTCTTGCTGTACGCACGCTGGATTATCACGGCGACGCGCGATTTGATAGCTGACCTGCGTCCACGCTTGCTGCAATTCGCTACGGCTAAAGCGTAAGGTGTCATCACCCATACGTGATGGCGTTTGGATCAATAAGCTGTCTTCTTCCGAGCTTTGACCCACGAGGCTCAGCATATCGCTGACGTTAAACTCTTCTGCCAATTGCATGAGCGCCGCGACGTTTTCTGGCAATACTTGAATGACCGCGCCCAGCTCTTCACTGAACAGCTGACCAAGTAAGTTGTCATCGGTCAATGCCAGCTTGATGCCTTGGCGGCTGGTGAATTGCATCTCAGCGATGGTGGCAAGCAGGCCACCGTCACCGATATCGTGATAGGCGCTGATGACGCCTTGCGCGTTACCCGCTTGGATAAAGTTAAAGAAGTCGATTAAGTCGCTTGGCTGCGCAAGATCTGGGCAGTCATTACCAAGCTGGCTGAGGGTTTGCGCAAGGATGGAGCCGCCCAGACGCAGTTTACCTTTGGACAAGTCAATACGGTAAAACGCACTGTCACCATTGATCAGCTCAGGCGTTAGGGTTTTTGCCACATCAACGACAGGGGCAAACGCCGTCACGACCAAGCTCATGGGCGACACGACTGATTTGTCTTGGTTTTGATTATCAGCGTCCTCGTCACTCCAGTTGGCACGCATCGATAGCGAGTCTTTCCCAACTGGGATCGCAATGCCAAGGGCTGGACACAGCTCTTCACCGACAGCATGTACGGCATCAAACAAGGCTGCGTCTTCTGCATCATCGCCACATGCAGCCATCCAGTTCGCTGACATGGTGATATCAGACAACTGAGCGATACGCGCGCCAGCGATATTGGTAATCGCTTCGCCCACGGCCAGACGTGCAGAGGCTTTTGGACTGATCAAGGCAACAGGCGTACGCTCACCGATACTCATCGCCTCCCCGCTCATGGGCTGACTGTCAATCGCCATCAAACCAGATGCGGTCACCGCACAGTCTGATACAGGCACTTGATAGCGACCCACGTACTGATCGCGCACGACCATACCTGTGATCGAGCGGTCACCAATGCTGATCAAGAATGATTTGCTCGCCACCGTTGGGTGACGCAAGACATCGGTGATTGATTCAGCTAGATTAACATCACCCAATTCTAATGCTGGTAATGTATTGTCGCTACGCTCAAAGCTACGCTGCATTTTTGGCGTACCACCGAGCAATACTTGCATTGGCATATCAACAGGCTGCTCTGGGAGCAATTCATCATTGACAACCAGCTGACGGATATCCGTTGCCTCGCCTAAGATCGCATATGGGCAGCGCTCACGGGCACAGATAGCATCAAACTGATCTTTGCTCTCTGGACGAATCGCCAGCACATAACGCTCTTGCGCTTCGTTTGACCAGATGGCCATTGGCGACATGCCCGCTTCTAATGATGGAATCTTACGCAAGTTCAGATGCGCGCCCATTTCATGGTCATTGACCAGCTCTGGCATGGCATTCGATAGACCACCTGCTCCTACGTCATGTAGTGAGACAATTGGGTTGCCGTCTTTACTGTTATTACTCGTGTCTACATCGTTACCAGCTAAGGCCCAGCAGCGATCGATAACTTCTTGGCAACGGCGCTCCATCTCAGCGTTGTCACGCTGCACTGAGGCAAAGTCCAAGCCTTCATCAAGCTCACCACTATCGACAGAAGAAGCCGCGCCGCCGCCCAAACCAATCTGCATCGCAGGGCCACCAAGGACGATTAATAAATCACCTTTTTGAATGGCATTTTTTTCAATGAGGTTGCGTTTGATATTGCCGTAGCCACCTGCCAGCATGATGGGCTTGTGATAGCCACGCATCTCGCTGCCATCTTTTGCCGCAGAGGTATCCAGCTGGAAGCTGCGGAAGTAACCGCACAGATTAGGACGACCAAACTCGTTTGAGAAATTGGCTGAACCTAATGGCGCTTCGGTCATGATCTCAAGGCTGGTGGCCATACGATCAGGCGTACCATACGCTTGCGTGCTCAATTGACCGGACTGCTCCCACTTCTCGGCCAGCTCTGGAATGTGCAAATGTGACACGTGAAAGCCTGTCAGACCCGCTTTTGGCTTACCGCCGCGGCCCGTTGCGCCTTCATCACGTATCTCACCGCCAGCACCTGTCGCCGCCCCTGAATACGGAGCAATCGCGGTTGGGTGATTATGCGTCTCGACTTTCATCAAGATATCGATATTTTCTTGATGAAAGTTATAAGGATGGATTGAATCAGCATCCATCGCGTCCGTCGGGATAGGATAAAAACGCATACCATCAGATCCAGCCATCACAGCGGCGTTGTCTTTATAAGCCGACAAAATACCTTGTGGGTTTGACTGGTAAGTGTTTTTGATCATTTGGAACAGTGATTTTGGCTGCACATCCCCATCAACGGTCCACTGGGCATTAAAGATCTTATGACGGCAATGCTCTGAGTTGGCCTGTGCAAACATCATCAGCTCAACGTCCGTTGGGTTACGACCCAACTCATTGACGTACGCATTCATCAGATAGTCGATGTCTTCAACTGATAGCGCAAAGCCAAATGCCGTGTTGGCTGACTCTAGCGCCGTACGACCTTGGCCGATGACATCGATATGATGGAGCGATGCTGGCGGCTCGTCATCAAACAGTTTATTCACGTCATTTAAGTCATAGACCAGACTTTGGGTCATACGATCAAACAATAATTGCTCAGCAGCAGCGGGCAGTTTTTTGTCAACCACACTATCGGCCGCTGTATTATCAAGCGTTAGCGTATAAACAATGACGCGCTCAACGCGATTGATCTTAATTTCACAGTTGTTAAAGATATCGGTCGCTTTACTGGCCCATGGCGAAATCGTACCAAAACGCGGACTCACGATGACTTGTCGTTGGTTGTCTTGCGGCGCTGCAAGCTCAATGCGGTCACGAATCCCAAACAAGTTCAACGCTTTTTTATGCTCATCACCAGAGAGCGTGCGTGATAGCACATACACCTGCTGCGTATGGATTTGGCTAACATTTAACTCGGTTTTTTGCTGAAATTGACTGATGAGTTGCTGCGTCTGAAAATCGGTAAGTAACGGTTGTCCGGCGATGGTCATCATAAAGGCATAATCCGTAAGATCAAGGCATCACTGCCATGCTAAGTAAATGGTCTGCGTATTATAACAAGAAGCCATATAAGAAGCAGGTCTAAACCAAGATAAATTGTTGAAAGGATCGTCGTCACGCCACTATTTGATCCAAATAAAATACCGCAGTACGCCTGCTTCATATGACGCTTGTTTTCATCCATTTACACCAAAGCAGTTCGGTCTATAAAAGCGCTTTACTGCTATAAGTTCTCTCACCTTGCGACGTCGTTACAGGCAGAGGCATAGAAAACTTCAATCAGCCACCCTCACTCCTTTATTCAGGTACGTCGCCTGTAACCATGAAGGCTTTTAAAACTTAGGATGAAGGGGATGGCGTCACAATTTTTACTTAACCCTTATATTCCTTACAAACACTCACATCGCATTACTGGGCGCCTATATAAATAGCCTGCTACAAATCGGTATTCTAGAAACCAGTTGCCGATGAGCTGTTTGTTTTTACTCCTTAAGTTTTTAACTTTGTTTTTAACTTTTAAGCCATTAGCACTTTTTTCTGAACAAAAATTATTTTTCTAAAGCATTCAGATTCAATGAACACCATCCAATCATTATAAAAAAGGAAGTTCCTATGAGTAGACAAGACCATATCGATAAAGTCCAAGAGTTGGTAAAAGACGTTAAGTTTGCCATGATGACCACTCGCACACACGAAGATCATTTACATGCTTGCCCGATGACGACGAGTGAGACCAGTCTTGGGGCAAAAGAGATTTGGTTCATCGGGGATAAAACGACTGAAACCGTCAAAGACATTAAGCAAAATCCGCAAGTGAATTTGGCGTATGTCAGTCAAGATGCCAAAGACTATGTCTCAATCAACGGTAAAGCAGAGCTGGTCGATGACCAAGACAAGCTTGATGAGCTATGGTCGCCAGTTTACAACGCTTTTTATGAGCAAGGTAAAGAGGACCCAAATGTCCAACTGATTAAAGTGGTGCCACACGGGGCAGAATACTGGCTCAGTGGCAGCTCGGTTGCCAATATGTTTAAAATGACCACGGCTGCGGTTATGGAAGGCAAAAAAGCGACCAACTTGGGTGAAAACAACTCAGTCACTCTTTAATCAGCTAAATAACTAAGTTGTAAATAAGTTAAGTAAGTTAGATAGCACTATTTTTTAGTCTAACGAAGTGAGATCTCATAAAAAACGCCAGTGGCTCATGCGACTGGCGTTTTCTCTTTTTCTCATATGATACTTTTTATTCTGCTCTCTTAACACTACGTCCCATCACCTTAGGGCTAGCCACTCTGCTTTAGATACGGCCATGCTGCTTTTAAGTAAATCAGCATTGACCACAAGGTGAGAATAACGGCTGCAACCATCAACACATAGCCAATCGTTTCAAGCGATTGCCAGTTGAGTAACAGTACGGTGATCGCTATCATTTGAAACGTCGTTTTAAGCTTGCCAACATAAGAGACGGCGACACTGGTACTTTTGCCCAACTCCGCCATCCATTCACGTAGCGCTGACACAGCAATCTCACGTGAAATAATCACAATGGCGGCTATCGCCATGATGATATTGGGATGCCATTGTACTAAGACAATCAGCGCTACCGCCACCATCAGCTTATCAGCGACCGGATCTAAGAAGCGGCCAAAGGCAGACACCACGTTTAGCTTACGGGCAAAATAGCCATCAAGCCAATCGGTAATGGCCGCAATGATAAAAACACCCGTCAATAGCAAATGGCGCAATAAGCTATCACTAAACTCACTCATGCCTACTCGAGCAATGACATTGTCTGAGATGGCAGGCATGCCAATCCCCATGGCAGGTGGCCAATAGGCAATCGCTACAAACAGCGGAATCATTAAGATACGTGCAATCGTGAGGTTATTAGGCAAATTAAAAATACTTTTTTCACTTTGCCCTGGTAACGGTTTTTGCTCTGGCGTGTGCAGATGTGTACTCTCGGTCATGGCAAACCCAGTTTATAGTGGACGTAAGAATGTTGCTAGCTTAGCATTTTTCACAGATGCCGTCATGCCATCTCTGCATCTTCCTCAACACTAGCAATCTTGTGCAGCTTGTGTGGTTGCCGGATTTTTTCTTTAAAGCAGCCTTAACCGTTATTCTGTTTTAACCGCCATTTTCATCACTGATATCTATGACCCCCAGATGACCTCAATACAGTTGTACACTAGAACTTGTAAGCAGATGTAAGAATTTCTTGAATTCTGAGCGTTTGCCACTATCTTTACGGTAAGAATAATAAATTTTTATCTACTTACTTGTGGTTTTATCACCTGTTAAGTTTTCCTCAGTCCACAGTTCCTCCTCTGTGGGCTTTTTTTTGACTAAATTATGACTGTCAATCCTTAAGATTTTTTGTCCTCATTTCCCGTCTCCTGCAGTTTGTCGTCTTTCTTAAACGGTTCTGAAAATTGCAGGATTAAGAAGCCAACAACCGAGAGTATAATAGCAATCTCGTAACGATTGTATGCCACAGAAATACCGATAGCGCCCGTATTCCATAAACTGGCTGCCGTCGCTGTGCCCTTTGAGCCCTGTTCATTTTTAAAAATAGCCCCACCACCGATAAAGCCCATGCCCGTGATGATGGCATACATAATTCTCGCTTCACCTGCAGATTCATAAATATCCATACCCACCAGCATAAAGGCACACGAGGCGATGGTGACTAATGGAAATGTTCTGAGTCCTGCCCCATTGTCTTTCATCTCACGGTTCAGAGCGATCGGTAATGAGAGGATAAAGGCAACGCCCAGTTGAAAAAAGTGATAGCCCATCAGCTCTAAATCTATATCGAACCCAAACATGGTTTACCTCCCTCCCTTAACAGGCAGCACTCTCATTGTAGAAACCATGGCTTCTACCGTTTTTTGTGCCATCTGGTAGCCGCTTTCAATGTTACCTTGCCCGCACCAATCACCACTCACGATCCAATGATGCTCCTGATCCAGCAAAATACCTAGTACTTCATCATTGTCTCGGCTGTCAGTATCCAACATCGTTGCCGCATAACGCCAGCGATGACAATCAATTTGAGTGGGCGCACTGTCAGCACGCCAATTTAGTGCTTGCTGTGCGGCTTGTAGTAGGTGCGCTTTTACCGCTTCAATATCATCATCGACATGCGCTTCTGACCAATCATTACGGGCGTGAATAGTCATACTTGGTAGTAATTTATTATGCGCAGGCTTTTGGTGTTCGATAAACATTCTGTCTAGGGGCGAGTCACTCACGTAAGCCACATCCCAATTGGGCGTCTGATGGCTGATAGCCTGAGGCAATGGTTGCTCGTGATCCCAGCCTAACATCAAGGTATAGCACGCCAACATTTTCGGTTTAGAGATTTTTGTTTGCAGTCCAAAGCCACTATTTGCCATAAGCTCGGCAGCCTGTCCGTTGGGTACCGTACAAATGACCCAATCAAACCAGCCGAGACTGGCGCCACTGTCATCAAACAGTTCGGTTTTTTTATTCACACGGTCGTAGGCATCTTGATTCAATGGTGCAACACGCGTCTGAAATTTTATGGTGGTATGTCCCAATTCATCGGCTAACACCCGTCCCCAACTGGTCATTTTGGGCGTGCTGATATAGCGAGCTTGCGTGGTATTCCATTGCTCTTTATCTTGGATGTCAGGTGATTGAGTCTCGTCATTGATGGGGGTTAAGCTGACCACTTGCGCACACCACGGCTGGAGCAACCCAGTCTCTAACCAAGGCGCAATGAATTTCTGAAAATCAGCGGTCTTGGCAGTAAAAAACTGCGCGCCAAATGCCCATTGCCAATGTTGCGGACTACTAGTAGCTGTCTGGCTCTTGGTACGATAACGCGTCGCCAACCGCCCAACACTGCGTGACTTCTCAAAAATGGTAATTTGCGGAATGCGCGAGATAGCTGGGCTATCTTTTGCCTTGTGGTTTGCCGTAGGGTTTTGAGGTTGGTCTTGCTGGAACGCCCGCTCTAGTAAGGTGGCAGTAAATAGTCCCGTCACCCCCCCACCGATGATAGCGATTTTTGGTGAGGTGGTATCAGCAGGACGCGGTGCATAATTGGACATAATGACAGTGGGCCTTATAGAGCATTGAGTAAAATTGAATGTATAGTCAATTTCCTATAAATCGGATACGATGTCAGACTCGATTAGTCTACTATTTGTAGTACCTTCACTCGTCTTCCTTGTATCCAACTTATGTTGAAACGACTATGGATAAAAGTAGGTTTGCTTTACATAATATTGAACCTTGAAACCGCTGGTATAGCAATATCATCTACGTAAAAAAGCCATGCTATCGCTAGTAACATGGCTTTTTTAAGGTTAACCGTGAGGCTTTAAGGCCAGACTTTAGCGACAGTTTTTAATAATAGCCTTTGATGAGGTATAACCAAACTGTCAGCGACTTAGCCTATTCCCCACGCTCAGCCTTAACCACCTCGACCAGTTTGTTAATCACCGAGCTATCAGCCAAAGTAGATAAGTCGCCCAGCCCCACATATTGTCCTGCCGCCAGGTTACGTAGGATACGGCGCATGATTTTCCCCGAGCGCGTTTTTGGGAGCGCATTGACAATATGGATCGTGTCTAGATTGGCAATCGGACCAATCTCAGCACGTACATGTCGATTCAGCTCAGCCCTTAGTGACTCCGTCTCGTTTTCACCAGATTTTAGGATAATAAAAGCACAAATACCCGTACCGCGAATCTCATGTGGCATACCGACAATAGCGGCCTCAGCCGTAGCAGGGTGAGCGACCACGGCGCTTTCTATTTCTGCGGTACCCAGACGATGGCCTGAGACATTGAGCACATCATCCACCCGCCCCGTAATCCAATAATGGCCATCTTCATCACGCTGGGCGCCATCACCCGTAAAGTAAAAGCCTGGATACTCACTAAAGTAAGTCTGCAAAAAGCGCTCATGGTCATTGTAAATCGTCCGCATCTGTCCCGGCCAGCTACTATTAATTGCCAAGTTACCTTCAGCAGCGCCTTCTAATACCGTACCGTCGCGATCAATGATTTCTGGTTTGATACCATATAGTGGGTTCATCGCCGCGCCCGGTTTGAGAGCCACCGCACCTGGAATCGGTGCCATTAGGATACCGCCAGTTTCGGTCTGCCACCACGTATCGACGACAGGACAATGGCCGTCGCCGACGACGTTATAATACCAGTCCCAAGCCTCTGGATTAATCGGCTCACCGACTGACCCAAGTAAGCGTAGGCTTGAGCGATCCGACTCACGAACAAACGCATCGCCCTCTTTCATCATCGCTCGAATCGCCGTCGGTGCCGTATATAAAATCGTGATATTGTGCTTATCAATAATATGGCCAACACGTGCCCACGTCGGATACTCTGGCACCCCCTCAAACATCACGGTCGTCGTGCCATTGGCAAGCGGCGCGTAGGTTGAGTAAGTATGGCCTGTGATCCAGCCTACATCTGCTGTACACCAGTAGATGTCATCGTCTTTGACATCAAAGACATCTCGGAAGCTTGAGAGGGCATAAGTTATATAGCCACCAGTTGTATGCACCACGCCTTTCGGTTTGCCCGTAGAGCCCGAGGTGTATAATAAAAACAGCGGGTCTTCAGCATTCATGACTTCAGGCTCGCAATGTACCGATTCCCCATCCACCAAACTATGATACCAAACATCACGGCGGCCACTCATGGGGACAGAGTTACCCGTACGATGGACGACAATGACATTGGTAACGCTGTCCGTACCATCCATATCTAATGCCCGATCGACATTGGCTTTGAGCGGCGTACGCTTGTTACCCCGTATGCCTTCATCAGCAGTGATGACGATTTTTGAGCGGCTGTCTATCAGACGATTGCCCAAGCTCTCAGCAGAAAAACCCCCAAAGACCACGGAATGCACCGCGCCAATACGAGCACATGCCAGCATCGCAACCATCGCCTCCGGTATCATCGGCATATATAGCGTCACACGATCGCCTTTTTTGACGCCAAGCTTGCGCATTGAGTTCCCTAAGCGGCAAACCGCTTCATGCAGCTCTTTAAAAGAGATAATTTTATGGAGTGAGGGATGATCGCCTTCCCAAATAATGGCGGGCTTGTAGGGATTTTTTTTGACATGTCGATCAAGACAGTTGGTAGAGATGTTTAACTCACCATCTTCAAACCATTTGATGCGAAAATCGTCTAAATCATAGTTCACATCGCGGATCTTGGTGGGTTTTTTTATCCAATCAATCAGCTCGGCACGTTGCGCCCAAAAGGCTGCATTGGAGTCAGGCGATTCGATCGACTGCTCATACTCTTTGGCGTATTGTTCAGCTGCCGTATTGGCAGCAGCGAGGAACTCGGCGGCAATAGGAAATGATTTCTGTGTCATAGTGCTCATCCTTTTTAATTATTACAAACTGTACTCACAACCGTCGATAACGACTGTCTGTACCGGTAATAAGAGTCATCTTCCATAACGTGTAACACCTATCAGTAGTGTGACAAATAAGCAGGATGGTTGCAAGACATCAACCGCCAATCATAACAATTTCACTGCACAGGTGTACACTTGGTAACGCGCGGCCGCTTATGACCGTAGAACGAGGTTAAACACCTCCTTTACTTCAGCCTCAATATCGTGGCTACCAAGACTGAGTTGGGCTAACATTTGAATCTGGCAAATTTAACCCTTGTAACCTGATATGAAATATGGACAATAGCTACACAAACGTTATCGCTTAAAACGATCAACCCAATCTGACTTTTTAACATAAGCAATGGTTAACATACGCTATTGGCTTTATTCTTACCTTTTTATACCTGTCATTTTACGAGACCACAATGAGTAATCATCACAACACCCCACCCCTCACTCACTATGATGTCATCATCATCGGCGCGGGCGCGTCCGGGTTATACTGTGCGCTCACGGCCGGTCGGCGTGGTCGGCGCGTACTGGTGTTAGACCATGCCAATAAAGCCGGTAAAAAAATTCTCATGTCAGGCGGTGGCCGTTGTAATTTTACCAATTACTTTGTTGAGCCTGAGCACTTTATCGGCACCAACCCTCATTTCTGCAAATCTGCGCTCAGTCGTTATCCCAGTTGGGAATTTATTGCTATGGTTGAGGGTCATAAGATCCCTTATCACGAGCGTGAACACGGACAGCTTTTTTGTGATGATTCTGCACAAGATATTTTGACCATGCTACTTGATGAATGCCGCGCAGTCGGTGTACAAGTACGGCTCAACACCAAAATTGACAGCGTCAACACTGTCGAGCGGGATAACAACACCCGTTTCCAGTTAGCGACCAGTAAGGCGCTCAATAAAAAAGACATGGCGAGTGGGGCTAAACCCTCTCAAGTCAGCTATAGCTGTGAGTCGTTAGTCGTCGCTACGGGCGGGCTGTCTATCCCCACCATGGGGGCAAGCGGTTTGGGTTATGAGCTGGCACAACAGTTTGGCCACACACTGATAGCCACTGACGCAAGCTTAGTACCCTTTACCTTTACCGATAAAACAGGCGAGCTGATTCGATCGCTAGCGGGTATTAGTCTGCCCGTGATTGCCAGTAACGAGCGCATCTCTTTTAAATTGCCAGTGTTATTTACCCACCGCGGACTCTCCGGCCCTGCCATGCTACAGCTGTCAAACTACTGGCATACGGGCGAAACCATCAGCATCAATTTACTACCAGAGACCGATGTGACCGCGCTGCTGCTTGCGCACAAAAAATCGCACCCAAGACAACTGATTCGTACGGTACTGACCGAAAATACGAACAGCGCGCTACCCAAAAAACTACTGGCAGCACTGCAAACGCAACTATGGGACGATATAAAAGACACGGAACTTGCCAATATTAAAGATGAGCGGCTGCTTGAGCTGGGCACCACTCTCAACGGCTGGCAACTAAAACCTTCTGGTACAGAGGGCTATCGCACAGCGGAAGTGACGCGCGGCGGTGTCAAAACCGATGAGGTATCCTCTAAAACCATGCAAAGCAAATTGCAAGAGGGATTGTACTTTGTCGGCGAGGTGCTTGACGTTACAGGCTGGCTTGGCGGTTATAATTTTCAATGGGCGTGGGCAAGTGGTTTTGTCAGTGGTGAAGTCGTCTAACGCTAAAGCATGCATTGGTCATTGTAGAAAAAATAGAACATAAGTCGATTTTACTGTAGAATTACTAAATATTGTTGAGTTGTTGATATTTGTTTTACTTAGACTGATGAGATGAGCAATGCGTCCAATTAAAAATATACATGGTGACAAAGCGCCACACTGGGTAGGGGATGGTTTTTTTGTAAAAACCCTTATCAATCATATTGAGGATAACCCAAATTTTAATTATAGTCACACTGATCCATTTTTGTTGTTCGATTACGGCACGCCAACCACCTTTGCACCCAACCCTCATTATCAGTCGCAGCCGCACGGCATCGGGCAGCATCCACACAAAGGGTTTGAGACCGTCACTATTGCCTATTCAGGCGAAATCAGTCACGCAGACTCAACGGGTGGCCGCGGTGATATTTTAGAAGGTGATGTACAGTGGATGACCGCAGGGCGCGGTATCTTGCATGAGGAGTTTCATTCAGAGGCGTTCGGTCAGCGCGGTGGCGTTTTTAGTATGGTGCAAATGTGGGTAAATCTGCCAAGCGCCCATAAGCTTACCGCGCCAAAGTATCAATCCATCAAGCGCGCCGAGATGCCTATCATCGAGCTGATAGACAGTAGTGACGCTGACCATCAAGCGCCGATTGGTCAGGCTGCTATCATCGCTGGCGACTGGCACGGCGTCACAGGGGCAGCCAGTACGTTTACGCCCATTAATGTGTGGGATATCGAGCTGCATACCGCTGGAGCGACGACCCTGCACGTCCCCAGCACCCATAATACGCTCTTATTAGTGCAAGAAGGCGAATTGCTGGTCAATGGCACACGAGTAAATGCAGGCCGTTTGATTCAATTTGCAGCGCCCTCTCAAAGCCGCCTAGACGCTCAAAACAAGCAAGCCTCTGACGCATCCTGCCCTGCTACCGATACGATTGAATTACATTACCCCCGCACCACTGCTGACGGGCAAACGCTAGCGCCTGTCAAGCTATTGTTGCTCAGCGGCGAGCCTATTGGGGAACCAGTGGCCGGTCATGGCCCTTTTGTCATGAATACCCAAGAAGAGCTGCGCCAAACGTTTCGTGATTATCAAACGGGGAAGTTTGCAAACGAAGAAGTTTGTTAAGCGATCAATGTCTCGGTAATTGTTTCTACATAAGAAAAGCCCCCTAACTATGATAGTTAGGGGGCTTTTTACTTGTATGCTCAGGATGTTACACATTAGCCCTGAATAGTGGCTGATAAGCGATTACGCCTGATCCAAAAATGGATAGTCGGTATAGCCTTCAGTACCGCCACCATAAAATGACTCTGGATGCTGCTCATTAAGCGGCGCCCCTGTACGAATACGCTCAGCCAAATCAGGGTTGGCAATATAGTCACGACCAAAAGCAACCGCATCAATATAGCCTGCCTTGATGTTTTGTTCCGCTTTTTCGGCCGTATAGCCGCCCGCCGCGATAATCAATTGACCAAAAGCATCACGGGCGCGCTGACGGAACGCATCGCTATAAGGCGTGCCTCCTGCCCAATCAGGCTCTGACAAATGCAGATACATGATACCGCGTTTATTGATCTGCTCGATCATCCAGATATTTTCGTCTTCATTATAGCCCGCTTCTACATTATTAAACGTACCAAGCGGTGAAATACGAATACCGACATGATCAGCGTCCCAAGCAGCCACACAAGCATCGATGACATCCAGCGTTAAGCGCGCGCGGTTCTCACGGCTGCCACCATACTCATCATCACGCTGGTTGGTTTGCTCAACCCAAAACTGATGCAAGAGATAGCCATGAGCCCCATGAATCTCTACCCCATCAAAACCGGCTTCTTTGGCATTTTTGGTGGCTTGAGCAAAATCAGCAATCACTTGCTTGATCTCATCAAGCGTCGCCGGACGTGGCGGCGTCGCCTCAACACGAATGGCCTGATTGTCGCTATCGCGTAGCGAGGTGCGCACACCAACATTCACATCAGAGGCAGAAATTGGCGCTTGGCCATCAGGCTGTACGCTTTCGTGCGCCACCAGACCGGTGTGCCATAGCTGTACAACGATCTTGCCGCCTTTGGCATGGACATTATCAACGATGGTTTTCCACGCAGTGACTTGGTCTTGAGTGTGAATACCAGGCGCGCCTGCATAGCCTTTTGCCTGAAAAGAAACCTGCGTCGCCTCAGTAATAACCAGTCCGGCCCCAGCGCGTTGTGAGTAATATTCACCAGCAAGGGCGGTCGGTACATCACCAGGCTCGATCGAGCGTAGACGGGTCAGGGGTGCCATGATGATGCGGTTTTTTAGGGCTTGGGTGCCCATTTTGACGGGTTCAAATAAGTTATCGTGTGCCATAAAAAAGCCTTGTTTGTTGTTATAAAACGCTAGCAATAGGTTTATTAATCTTTTGGAAATAGCGGTCAGTTTTGTGGCTCTGATTGAATCAATCCGCTATTAATAAGCCGTGATCTTTATAGGGGTAAACGTTATTATTCCAAGTCAAATTTACAAACAAAAACACTGACTTAAGCACATCCTTGGTATTTAAGTAGCGATTAATTATCACTCCTTATAAGGCTATTAAGCTAATAAAATCAATCCGGTTTCATGCTAATGGTATTTTTTGGCACCCAGTGGCGGTTACGACGTTTTTCGAGGAGTTAGGCTGAGTTAGATGAGACCAAACTTACACACGTCCTATGAGGTCAGCATCTTTTTAATCGAAATTTCTAAAGACAGATAGGTGCCAAACAGTATCACCACCGAACCAATAATCGCTGGCGTGTCCAAGGCCTCACCAAGCAATAAGTAACCCAAAATAATCGCAAAAATAGGAATGACCAGCGTGATACTGGTCGCCCGCATCGGGCCAATACTTTTAATCAGCTGATTCATAAAGATCAGAGCGATAGCCGTCGAAAACACACCGATACAAATCACAGAAACCCAAGCCGTGAGACTGATGCTTTTGCCATAAGGGAACTCATACAACGCAATGGGTAGCATGATAACACTGGCAATAATGAGCGAGCCTGCGGTAATCGCCACTGGCGTGACATTGTCCAAGTAATTTCTGGTGATGTTTGCGCCCACGGCATAACCCACGCAAGCCAGCAGTGCGTAGCCCATCGGTAATAACCCAGATCCTGAAGTCGCACTCTGCTCGCCAAATAAGCTCTCACTCATCAAAATGACCACACCAACAATCCCAATAACCAAACCAAGAATTTGCTTCTTTGAGAGTCTGTCTTTAAAAAACGTGCTGGCGATAAAGCCACTCATCATCGGTACAGAGGCATTGAGCACCGCCAATACCCCAGCATTGACGGAGCGTGCCGCAAAGGCAAACAGCATAAAAGGTATGGCTGCTGAAAACAGACCGACCAGCGTCAACACTTTCCAATTATCACGAATGCCCTGCCTGTTTTTCTTCTTTAGTAACACAAAAACCAACATGGTCAGCCCCGCCAATACTACCCGCAGACTGGCAAAGGCTAAGGAGCCAAACTCAGGCACGCCAATACGATAAAAAATAAAAGACAGCGACCACATAAAGGACAGCGTTAAAAAAATCATGAGGTCACGGTTGGTCATGGGTACATCCTATCAAGCGTTGGACGGCATTTGTTTATAAAAAATGCTCAGTCATAAAAGTGGCATGGGCTAAAAAAACCACGATGATAACTTTTTAAACGCTCAATGGGTATGGTATTTTCTGTATTTATCGTAGGTTTTTTGGCTATAAATCAACCTTGTCCAAAATAAAGTCAATGTCCTTATCGCCGCGGCCCGATAAATTGACCAAAATGGTCTCATCTGCCGACATATCTTTGGCAACTTTCATGGCATAGGCGATGGCATGCGCCGACTCTAGAGCCGGAATAATACCCTCAAGTCGTGACAGCGCCATAAACGCCTCTAAGCACTCACTGTCTGTCGCCGACTCGTAAGTGGCCAACTGTAAATCTTTTAAATGTGAGTGCTGCGGACCAACGCCGGGGTAATCCAGACCCGAGGCGATTGAGTGCACAGGGGCGGGCTCACCTTTTTCATCCAGTAAGACGTAACATTTAAAACCGTGGATTTCCCCTTTCACACCCAGCGACATAGTGGCAGCATGATTGGGCGTCTCTAAACCCTCGCCCGCTGGCTCAACGCCTATTTTTTCAACGCCGTCATCCGCCAAAAACCCGCTAAACATCCCAATGGCGTTCGAGCCACCACCCACACAAGCCACGACTTTATTAGGCAGCTTGCCCATGGTCGCCAAAAACTGCTCCCGCGCTTCGTGCCCGACCACAGACTGAAAATAGCTGACCATCTCAGGATATGGCGCAGGCCCCAATGCGGAGCCAATCGCAAACATACTGGTATCCAGCTCGTTTAGGTACGTCTCAAAGGCACTATCGACCGCTTCTTTTAATGTCCCTGCGCCCCGTGAGACAGGCACGATGTTGGCACCCAAAATTTTCATACGGCTCACATTTGGGTGTTCTTTTTTAATATCGACAACACCCATGTGTATCTCACACGCCATGCCCATTAAGGCCGCTGCCGTTGCTAATGCGACGCCGTGTTGCCCTGCGCCCGTCTCGGCAATGACTTTGGTTTTGCCTAATTTCTTGGCTAATAGCACTTCACCCAAGCAGTGATTAATCTTGTGCGCGCCAGTATGATTTAAATCTTCCCGCTTAAAATAAATCTGCGCCCCGCCGCAGTGCTCACTCAAACGCTGGGCATGATAAATCGGACTAGGGCGGCCAACGTAAGTCTCACGCAAACGCTTCATCTCGGCGATAAAGTCATCCTCTTTGATAATCTCACGAAAACCTGTCTCGATTTCGGCCATCGCTTTGGCAAGCTCAGGATGGCCGATTTTGCCACCAAACTCGCCATATAAACCGTCGTTACTTGGTAGGATTGATTGATGTAACCCATAGCTATTGGCTGTATTGTGCTTCGTCATAGTTAAGCCTTATTATTTTAAAATGAGAATTAATATTGGCACTTTTGCCGTATTGTTTAGCATGTTTGATGATAAAAATATTTTGATGTATTTACGTTCTAGTACATTGAAACAGAGTTTAAGGTAAGTTTTAGAGCAGGTCAAGTTTCAGTATAAGAAATAGCACCTATGCCACTAACACGCCAAACCATCTCTCTACCAGACAGCCATTGAATTAAAGCCTCGCTTCGGTAAGAATAGCGTTACCGCACCATAAGCCTATTGATAAACCCTAAATCAAAGACACTCCCTAAAAAGGACAATAAATAATGAAACTACGCATTTTAAAATCAAGCGTTACCAACCCTTGGTTTAACCTCGCCACCGAGGATTGGATCTTTCAAGCACTTGACGCAAATTCACACACCCTATTCTTATGGCGTAACAGCGAAACCGTGGTCATTGGACGCTCGCAAAACCCATGGGTGGAATGCAAAATTGATAAGATGGAAGCAGATGATATCTTTTTGGCGCGGCGCCAGAGCGGCGGTGGCGCGGTGTTTCATGATTTGGGTAATACCAACTTTACCTTTTTATCGCCTAAAGACAGCTACGACCAAGACGCAAACTTTACCATCATCATCAATGCGCTAAAGAAGTTAGGCATAGAGGCGGATTTATCTGGGCGTAACGACATGCAGGTCGGTGATAAGAAAATATCAGGCAGCGCTTTTAAACATGCAGCGGATCGCAGCTTCCACCACGGGACATTATTGGTCAATGCCAACATGCAAAAGCTGGGCGATTATCTCAATCCACATCCGCTAAAACTCAAAGCCAAAGGCATCAAATCTGTACGTGCGCGCGTTGCCAACCTAAAAGAGTTTAACGAAGACATCAATCACGAGAGGTTATCCGATGCCATCATCGAGGCGTTTTGTGAACATTATGGTGACACTGCGCCAGTAGAAGAACTCGATGAAGCGAGCCTCGCCAAGCAGCCGGCGCTCAATACCTACTATCAGCAAATGGCAGACTGGGAGTGGCGCTTTGGCAAAACCCCTGAGTTTAGCCATCACATCGAGACGCGCTTTGATTGGGGCATTATCGATTTGCACCTTGATGTGAAGCAGGCAGTGGTTAGCGAGGTCGTTATTTTCTCTGATGCGTTAAACGTTGAATTGATTGATCTGCTCAAAGAGACATTAACGGGTGCTAAATACAATAAGAAAGAGATCAAAGACAAACTTGACGGATTAGCAACAGCGCGACCTGAATTGGCAGCGCAGGTGGAAGATGTTGAGAAATGGTTGGCTTCTGAGATGGAAGGTTAGAGTTACTGAGTTTGCCTGTCAGATAAGCAATCTCATCCTTCTTCTAATCCAACCAATATTTTTTTGACTTCAGTGACATACTGCCCCAAATCCGGCTCTAAATGAAAGCCTTCTACTGGAGTGGGTAAGCCTTTTTGCTTGCCCAGTCGGACAATAATAGCGTTCTCCTCCGGTAGCACTAGAACCCGTTGTCCCAAATGGCCAAGCATGGCATAGAACGGAACTGGGCTGTCCATATCCGTCCATACCGAGTGGCCGTATGTCTGAGCCTGCCCAGCTGCAAAGGCCGCTGCATTAGGAGTAATCATAAAGTCAACGTGCTCTTTGCTGAGTAGTTGCTCACCTTGCCACTCGCCACCATTCAATAATAACTGCCCAAACTTGGCAAAATCTAAAGCATGGGCGTTTAGACAGCAGTATACTTTTTCGATACTCTCTGAGCCGTCAAGCGACCAGTAAGCGTCGCCTTTCATGCCTAAGGGTTGCCAAAACTTCTCTTCTAAGTAACTAGAGAGAGTATAACCGTGAGGTTCTAACGCACGCGACAAAGCAATGCCAAGCATTTGCGTATCACCTGATGAATATTCAAACTGACCATCACATTTTTCAACAAAATCTCGATCGACCATCTGCTTAACTAAATCATGACCATAATAAGATTCAGCCGTTGGATTAATAGGAAAATAGTAGTCCTCGGTCCAATCATAGCCTGAAGTCATCGCGGATAAATCCGCTAGGGTACAATGCTGCGCGTACTTATTGTCTGTGTATTCAGGCAACCATTTGGTAATCGGTTCATCGACGCTAGCAATATAGCCATCCTCTACCGCTTTTAAATACAGCATGGTCGTCACTGTTTTTGCCATCGAAAAGCTATTGGTATGCGAATCACTGCTGTAGCCTTGCCAGTAATTCTCGTACAGTAGCTTGCCGTCTTTGATAATGGCAAAGGCCACGGTCTCATCGGTATCTAAGGCGTTTTGTAAGGTAGGCGTGAGTTTGACTTGCTCAAAATTAGCGACTCTATCCCAAGCAATATTGTCTTTTGCACGGATAGTACGATTATCAAAATCCTTATAATCGTCTATATTGGCAGTGCTTTCACCTTTAAGATAAGTGAGCTGTAAGCCGCGAAAGATATAAGCATTGCCGCTCACCACTAAACCCAGACTGATAAGAATAAGTAGGGCTAAAATAGGTAAAACGACCCATTTAAAGAGTGTTTTTAACACTATCATTGCTAAGTCCTTTTAATAAGCATTCGTCATTTAATCAAATTACCCGCAAAATCTAAAAGATGCAAAGCATCCTTCCAATCCATGATATAGATTTTGTCTCTAACCATCTCCGCACCACTTTTGCCCTCTTTTTTAACAAAGATAGTAGAATCTGAGTAGCATCCTAGTATATTGCCTGCAGAGTCAATTTTCGATCATTCCAACTCTCTAAATACCCTTCACATCACGTTACTCATGAATATATCGCTGATTATAATTATGGTTAATATTACCAGTCATACTGTCAAAGCTGATGCTTGAGATTGACGCAAGGGTTTTTAGCATACTGATAGTAATTTCAATGCGGTAATCCGCAGCCCAACTAGAAACGCAGATATAAAAAAACGGCAGGAAATTGCTCCCCTACCGTCTGATTCTCTTAACTTCAAACTTCAAGTTAACCCTTAAATCTGAGCCGCCACTTCTGCCCCATCACGAATCGCGCGTTTGGCGTCCAGCTCAGCGGCCAGTTTTGCACCGCCGATTAGATGATATTGCGCGTTTGGTGCATCACCGACGTTTGGCATCAGCTCAACCACTGATTCTTGACCTGCGCAGACCACGACACTATCGACACGCAGCAGTTGGGTTTGACCTTGATTATTGGTGATCCAAATCCCTTCGTTGGTGATTTTGTTGTACTGGGCGCCTGATACTTGGATGACACCGTGCGATTTGACATGGGCACGATGTACCCAGCCCGTGGTTTTATTGAGGCCACTACCCAAGCGTCCTTTGGTACGCTGCATGAGATAGACTTGGCGGATCGGTTGTATGGCTTCAGGCTTCGTCAGACCTCCATCGGTTTGATAATCAGTGTCCTCAGTCACGCCCCACTCTTCACGCCATTCGCTAACCGACTGGGCTTTTGGCCGGTAGCTTGGATCTTTTAACAGCTCAGGACCTAACTCATCAAGTGGCTGGCCGTGGCGCGCCGTGAGATATTCACTGACATCAAAACCAATACCACCAGCACCGATGACGGCCACGGTATCGCCGACAGATTTTTCACCAGAGAGCAACTCTGCATAGCTCATTACTTGTGGCAAATCAGCCCCTTCAAGCTTACCGGTTAGGCTTCTAGGTACGACGCCAGTAGCGACGATGACATGATGGAATTTGGCTTTCTCTAACATGGCTTTATCGACTTTGGTATTGAGTTTAATCTCAACGCCTAAGTGTTCAAGCTCATTGATATAGTAGCGAATGGTTTCAAAAAACTCTTCTTTACCAGGGATAACTTTGGCATAGTTAAATTGCCCGCCCAAGATATCTTTGGCTTCAAACAGCGTCACATCATGACCGCGCAGCGCTGCCACGTGCGCCGCCGACATGCCAGCGACACCGCCACCGATGACCGCCACCTTTTTCGGTTTCTTGGCTTTTTTATAGACCAATTCAGTCTCATAGCACGCTTGCGGATTGACCAGACAGGTCGAGCGCTTATGCTCAAAAGTATGATCAAGACAGGCTTGATTACAGGCGATACAAGTATTGATGCGATCGGCTTGACCGTTTTTGGCTTTATTGACCCAATGCGCATCAGCCAAGAACGGACGCGCCATTTGAATCATATCCGCCTGACCACTGGCGACGATATCTTCTGCTGTGTCTGGCATATTGATACGGTTGGCCGCCATCATAGGAATATTGATGTGCTTTTTAATTTCAGCGGTAAAGTCAACAAAGGCGGCACGCGGCACGCTCGTCACAATGGTTGGTACGCGCGCTTCATGCCAGCCGATACCTGTGTTCATGATGGTCACGCCCGCCGTCTCCAAGGCTTTGGCAACGGTGATCACTTCGTCCATGACATTGCCGTCTTTGACCAAATCAATCACGGATAAGCGAAACAGGATAATAAAATCCTCTCCCACTGCTTCGCGCACCGCTTTCACCACATCGACAGCAAACTTCATACGACCCTGAATATCGCCACCATATTGATCAGTCCGTTTATTCACGTGACGCGATAAGAACTGATTGAGCAAGTAGCCCTCAGAGCCCATGATTTCGACACCGTCGTAACCTGCTTGCTTGGCCAAACGTGCTGAACGCGCATAGTCTTTGACCGTTTGCTCAATATTTTTGATGCTCATCTTACGCGGTTTAAAAGGCGAGATTGGAGACTTTACCGGACTGGCTGACACCACAAATGGATGATAGCCGTAACGACCACTGTGCAAGATTTGCATGATGATTTTGCTGTCATATTTATGGGCCGCTCGGGTGACACGCTGATGATTGATCACATCAGCTTTTGTATTCATGGTACCACCAGCAGGGAGCAACCAGCCTTCGCGATTGGGCGAGATACCGCCAGTAATCATCATGGCCACGCCACCTTTGGCACGCTCTGCAAAATAGGCGGCCAATTTACCGTAATTATAAAAACGATCTTCAAGGCCTGTATGCATAGAACCCATGACCAAACGGTTTTTTAACGTGGTAAAGCCCAAATCTAACGGCTCAAACAAATGCGGATAGTGTTCGTTGGTGCGAGCGGTATCAATCATATTGGCTTGGCTGGCTGGCATATCATTTTCCTTATGAATGGGTTGTGAGACTCGGGTGTGCTCATGTTTAGTCTATTTAGATAATTATCGATTGAGTTGGGGATACGCCCTAAACAGGCTATAGGATTTAGCGTTCCTGTCATCGTAACACAACGCTATTATTAACAGCTACGCAGACAAGCGACTGATGAGTGAGCACTATGTTTGTCAAGCGACTTGCTCAGGTTAGCGGATATCAGCAAGCACTAAAAAACATACTCGCTTTTCATATGGCTTTGTCTATAATGGACGGGCAAATATTTATCGTGAACCCCCTATTAGATTGCGACAAAACAGATCAGCAAACTGTCGTCTCAATCCTGTCGTGTCAGTGGCTTAAAAGCCGTGACAGACAGCGACTCTGCCTTTTATAGCAAGTTGATAGCGTGTTCACCGAATTATAAACGCAAGATAAAGGACTATCCCATGACAGATTTTCACACAGGTCTCGGCAAAAACGCTGCCAATCATCAACCGCTCACCCCGATCGATTTTATCATCCGCAGCGCGCAGGTGTATCCTGATAAAACTGCCATCGTCTATGACGACCTAGCGCACAATAATCTGACACAAACATGGCAACAGACCTACGATCGTTGTCGGCAATTGGCAGATGGTCTGCGTAAATTAGGGATTGATAAAAACGACACCGTGGCAGTCATGATGCCGAACACACCCGCGATGGTCGAATGCGCCTTTGGGGTTCCCATGTCAGGCGGCGTGTTATGTACTCTAAACACACGCCTCGATATCAACGCGCTAAGCTTTTGCTTACAGCACTCAGAAGCTAAGGTGTTAATACTAGACAGCGAGTTTGCTGAGCACGCTGAAATGATCGCTGAAGCATTTCCAAAACTAATTGTCATTCATGCGACAGATGCCGCAGTTGATGTTGAGCGCTTTGGACAAATGAGCTACGAAGAATTGGTTGCCAGCTCTGACAGCTTGGACAATTGGGAAAAACCATCGGACGAGTGGGATGCCATTGCTCTGAACTATACTTCTGGCACCACAGGTAAACCCAAAGGCGTGGTCTACCATCATCGCGGGGCGACACTCAACGCCGTATCCAATATCCTTGACTGGGATATGCCAAAACACCCCATGTACTTATGGACGCTGCCCCTATTTCATTGCAACGGCTGGTGTTTCCCGTGGACAATCGCTGAACGGGCGGGCGTCAACGTCTGCTTGCGTAAAATTGACGCTGATTTGATTTTACAATTGATTGCCAAGCACAAAGTGACCCATTATTGCTCAGCGCCAGTGGTACACAATATGATTGCGGGCGGTAAGCCTGAATATAAAGCAGCGATTAACCATAAAGTGCGGGGCTGGGTCGCTGGTGCACCGCCTTCTGAAACTATGCTTGCTGCCATGGAAGCGATGGGCTTTCACATCTCTCACGTCTACGGTCTCACCGAAGTATATGGACCTGTCACCGTCTGCGCTGAGCAAGAAGCATGGGATGCGCTCGATGTCACCGCTCGCGCGCAAAAAAAATCACGTCAAGGTATGAATTCTCATCTCATGACAGGGTTTGAAGTGTTTAAGCAAGGCACCACTGAACCTGTGTCTGCTGATGGTGAAGAGATGGGCGAGTTGGCACTGCGTGGCAATATGGTGATGAAAGGCTACCTAAAAAGCCGTAAAGCAACCGAAGAGGCCTTCGCTGATGGTTGGTTCCGGACGGGGGATTTGGGGGTTAAATACCCTGATGGCTACATCAAAATTATGGACAGACTGAAAGACATCATCATCTCAGGCGGTGAGAACATCTCTAGTATTGAGGTCGAAAACGTCTTATACAAAATGCCTGAGATCCAAAGCTGTGCCGTTGTCGCCGCACCGCATGACAAATGGGGCGAAGTACCAGTGGCCTTTATCGAAATCCATGACGGTAGCACCTTACAGCGCGATCACGTGATGGAGCACTGCAAGCAGCATTTAGCAGGATTTAAAGTGCCCAAATACGTTATTTTTGCGGAAATACCCAAAACCAGCACCGGTAAAGTGCAAAAGTTTGAGCTGCGCCAAGCGGCCAAATCATTGGCACACGAAACCCCAAAAGTGACGGCCAGCGCTAAGTAAACTTTTATTATTAAGCGTTAATAACACTGAATGATCACTCAACAAAACGGTCAGACTAATAGCGTTAGGCTGACCTTTTTTATGTATGCTGCAATGATTCAGTCCACTATTTATTAGCCAAGTCTAGGCTCAAGCCACTGATAGACCAGCATGCCGACTATCATCGCTGGAATAAAAACATAAGCCTGCCATTGTCCCGTCCCTAGTAGCACGATACCAGGTCCTGGACAAATACCGACCAACCCCCAGCCGATACCAAACAGCATCGCGCCGATAAGAAGCTTTTTATTGATCGTTGTCTTCGTTGGCATCTCAATCAACGTGCCAATCCAGCTGGTCTGTTGACGCTGAGCCACCTGCACACCCACGATCGCTACCACAAGACCGCCGCCCATCACCAGCGCAAGAGAAATGTCCCACGCCCCAAAAACGTCCAAAAAACCTTGTACTTTAACAGGGTCAGTCATACCCGATATCAGCAGTCCAAAACCGAATAGTAACCCTGCCAGTAACCCAATTATATTTTTTAGCATTGCTCTGTCTCGCTATTATCTTGTATGACGCTATTATCTTGTATGGATAGTGCTAAATACTGTCGCCTACGCGGCTGTTAAATTAAGCTTAAGACATGGCGACCAAGGTAGACGGTCACGATACCAAAGAACATAAAGGTCACTGTCGCTGCCATCGAGCGTGGCGACAAGCGCGCATTCCCGCAGATACCGTGCCCACTGGTACAGCCTGAGCCTAAACGCGTCCCAAAGCCGACCAGTAATCCTGCGCCAATGAGCAAGGGCAAGGAGGTAGTCACCTCTATAGCAGGGAGCGGACTTATCAGACCATATAACAACGGCGACACAACCAAACCCAGTATAAATAGGATCTGCCACGCCTCTACGCGCTTGGGCTTTAGCAAACTTGAAAAAATACCACTGATACCGGCAATACGGCCAATACCCAGCAGCAGTATGACCGTCGCTACGCCCAGCAATAAGCCACCTACCAAAGATATTGGCGTAAATGCTTGCCAGTCTATTTGTACACTCATCATAGTTACCTAAACCAATTTTTATTAAAAGTGGAGTAAAATCATTTTATATAAATACATTATATTATAAAATATAATAAAAAGGTAAAAAAATACTGACCCCAGCGTGACGCTAAGGATCAGTATTGGTATTTAGGCGTTTATCACCCTAACAAACTAATAAGTGACTTAAGTTATTTAGCCAACACTTTTTCGAGTGCGGATTCAAAACGTTGTACCGCCCCGTCTACATCCGTCAGTTTATCTAGGCCAAACAAACCCAAACGGAACGTCTTAAAGTTGTCAGGCTCGCCCACTTTTAAGGGGACACCAGCAGCGATTTGCATTCCTGCTTCAGCAAAAGCACCGCCTTTATGCATATCATCGCGATCAGTATAAGCGACGACCACACCGGGCGCTTCAAAGCCTTCAGCCGCAACGCTCTTAACCCCTTTATTTGCCAATACCTTGCGGATACGATTCCCCAACTGCCACTGTGCATCACACAGTTTATCAAAACCAATTTCTTTGGCCTCATTGACCGTATCGCGGAATTGACGCAAGCTATCGGTGGGCATGGTGGCGTGGTAAGCGTGACCGCCATTTTCATAGGCTCGCATGATGTTCAACCACTGCTTTAAATCTAGGCTAAAGCTATCAGACTCTGTGCTGTCTACTTTTTTAACGGCTGCATCACTGAGCATCACTAGACCGGCGCATGGGGTGCTGCTCCAGCCTTTTTGCGGGGCACTAATAAGGACATCAATGCCCAAATCTTTCATATCCAACCACACGCAACCGGATGCGATACAGTCAATGACCAATAAGCCGCCGACGCTGTGGGCCGCATCACTCAACGCTTTGATATAATCTGCTGATAAAATAATGCCAGATGACGTTTCAACGTGCGGCGCAAAAACAATGGCTGGCTTCTCAGCTTTAATCTTTGCAACGGCTTCATCGATATCCACGGGGGCAAATGGTTTTGGCGACTCGCTTTCGTCAGTGCGATTAGCCGTTAGAACAGTTGATGATTTGGCGATTTTGCCTTTTTCTAAAATTTGCGTCCAGCGATAGCTAAACCAACCGTTACGAATAATCAGGCAGTCTTCATCATTGGCCAATTGACGCGCAACCGCTTCCATCCCATAAGTACCAGACCCTGGTACGATCACCACTGCGTCAGCGTTATACACTGACTTTAGATCGTTAGACAGATCCTTCATGACTTGTTGAAAGACCTTGGACATGTGGTTGAGGGCGCGGTCAGTATAGACCACTGAATACTCTAATAAGCCGTTTGGATCAATATCTTGACGTAATGCGGTCATTGGACGCTCCTAGTTTATTGTTAGATACTTGTATGATTTTTAAATTTTGGCGACAGAAAAATCCATATACTGCCTTCTCTACCATCGCCTTAAGCAATCTCATCCCATACTATTAGCCAATGTGACCACCCCTGTTTTCGAGAGATCACATAGCCCTTAGGTAGCCTAATCGCTAGATACCACAACAGGGGATATGAACTGGATACTAATATTGGTAAGTCATAGACGAGAGTAGGACGCAGGATTGACGATATAGTACGTTATCCTAGCGCTATTGCCCTTGGTTATTGTATTTTATGAACTGTAGTGTGATCGTACAAAACATGTGCGCCATTACAAGCGCTACATGGAGGTAGGCTAATAATAACGATCACTAACCACTGATGAGATGAATAAGTATTAGGCTAGAATAAATGTGCTAAGGCTTTTTCAAACTAGCCGATAGCGTATAACAAAAGTTTATCATCGCTTACTATATTCATAACAGTTTGATACTAGCATTGATATTGCAGGTTGACAACGATACGTTTGCGCCTTGATGGCGTTTGCGGCGTGTAGGATTTTTGGCAGTTGAATGGTGGCTATCTATCGGTGGCTACGATGCGCCTCTTGTAATCCGGATACCACAAAGTCTAACAACTCACTGTCGCCTTCGCGGGCAGCCTTACGCATCAGCTTCGATGGCGCGTGTGTCAGGGTTTGGGTCAGGCGCCGTGACAGCTCAGTGATAATGTCCTCAGGGCTAGCATTATTTTGCTGTAGCTTGGCCATGGAATCTTGCAGCAGTTTGTCCACTTGTTCATGGGTGTGCGCCCGATACTGCTGTATATCTTTGCCCACTTGTCGCACTTGAAAGCGACGATCCATCTCAACGACCAATTGACTCACGAGCAGTTCGGCATCGACTGCCGCTTGCCTGCGCTGCTCGATATTGCCCGCAATCACGTGTTGTAGATCATCGACAGAGTACAGATAAACATCGTCGATACGGCTAATGGTCGAGTCAATATCGCGCGGTACGGCTAAGTCAATCATCAGCATTGGCTGATAACGACGACGCTTGAGCGCCTGCAACGTCATGGTTTTATCAATTAATAAATCCATACTGCCACTACAGCTGCTGACAATATCGGCTTCTGCCAGCACTTGTGGCAGGGCTTCTAGGGTTTTGACTTCCACGCGGCGATTGGGATGACGCAGCTCAGCCGCTAGCGCTTCTGCCCGTTCAGGGTTACGGTTACAAATAATAACCCGCCCTACCCCAAGCCCAGCGATGTGTGTTGCAACCAAACGATTCATCTCACCTGCTGCCACGACGAGCAAAGTGCGATTGGGCAAATCGTCAAATATTTGCGTGACTAGCTTGGCCGCCGCAAAACTGAGCGACACAGCCTGTGCCCCAACTTTAGTCTCATTGCGCACCCGCTTAGCCGCCGCAAACACTTGATCGACGATCCAGCCAAGCTGATTACTCAAGGCGTGTTGGTCTTGCGCGAGGTGCACTGAGCGTTTGATTTGGCCAAGTATCTGCGGCTCACCCAATATCATAGAGTCAAGACCTGCCGCGACTCTAAGCCAGTGCGTCAATGCATGGGTATCACGATGCACGTAGAGGTGCGGGTCAATCTCCGTGAGAGATAATTGCTTAAAATTAGCCAGCCAAGTTTTAATTTTGATGATATGAGCGCTGATGGCAGCAGAGGAAAGATGGGCGCTGCTGCTAAACGTACTATTAGAAATGGTCGGTGCGGCAGTTTCAGCCACTTGTGACTCTGAAGATGATACGCCTGGATTTTGCACCGTTAAGGTATGCGGGACAAGCGCATAAATCTCAGTACGATTACAGGTAGAAACAATCACACTACCATCAGTAAAGGCCTCTAATTGTTTAAGAGCGACATTTACATCGTCACCCACAAGCGCCAAGCGCTCTCGTAGAGCGACTGGTGCAGTTTTGTGATTGACCCCAATGACCACTAATCTCATTATTGATAGACCATAAACATGACGCTCACCTGCCAACCCCACTATCTTACTATTGTGAAAAGACACTCTGGGCGACAACGCTGAAAGGAAGACCCTAAAAACCGCTCATTATATCATTATTGCCAGCTTTAATTAACATTCACCCAGCTATGAGGGTTATTTGCTTGTATCTGGGCACAGATGTAACAAAACAACTACTTATGTGATTGATAAAACCAATAGTCGAATTTTAGCGAGCGTCCCCCAAAGATACATAAACTATTCGCTTACTTCACATTAACTTGCTATATTTTCAACGTATTCATGCCAGCACTTATACCTAAGTAAAAGCGCAAATACGATCAATCATCAGCAAATGTGCTCGCCACAAACAAGACAGTAGTATTGCTATTGCCAATCTTGCAGTAACACGGGCACTATTGTTTATCGTGTCAATCTACTCATATAATGTTTGTCATGGCGACTCTTTACCAACGTTTAACATGAAATGATTAAAATAAAATTGCTTTATCTATATGGCTTTGCAAGTATCGGTGAGCAATGAGCGAATACGGCTATCTATGATTTTTTTTGGGTCATTGTTTCAATCACAGCGTCGATCACAACGTGCGCATGACGATCAGTCGCGTCTTCGTGATTTATTACACCTCGTTATTGAACGGCTGTGCCAACGTTATAAGCTAACCTTGTCGTTGGCTATTTGTCTGTGCCTATCAGCGCCAGCCACTGCCAGCCACCCCGATGATGCTCTAAAAGCAAATATTCCCATAGTGTCCATTACCCGCCAAAACGATGATGTGACTAGCAATAGTGCGGCAGTGAACGCACCTGTTTATAAAAACGTCCAACCAGTAGAGACGACCACTCATACGAACGGCTTAGCATCGGTAGGCCTATGGCAGCCTGAGTTTAGTGAGCCAAGCTTATATGCCCTATTAGATGCAGAGTTTGCAGCCGATCGTGGTGATAAACGGCGCGCGCTTACTATCTACAAGCAGCAGTCTTTCAAAGAAGATGCGACAGCAGTGTTTGAAAGAGCGCTGAGCCTGTCTTTACGCACAGAAAGAGTTGAAGACTCATTACAGTTTGCGAAATCATGGCAAGACCAATACCCAGATCACGTGCCTGCTTGGTTTTATGTGGCGCATTTGGCCCTACGCGCTCACGATTATCTCCTAGCAGGTGAAACACTAAACCGTATCTTGCGTTATGATCCGCGCGCAGATTTAAGTGAAATTCTTATTGGTATTTATCCCAATAATGATGAGGACAAGCGCGAGTTGCTCGCCGCTCTACAGCCACTCGATAGTGAACAAAACGCCTCCTTATCGGTACTAAAAGCAGGCTTGCTTTACCAGTTTAATGAGCCTGAGATTGCCATTGTCCACATCAACCGAGCCTTAGCACGACAGCCGGACTATGTGCCTTTTATTACCTTAAAAGCGGACATTTTGCGTAAAATTGTCACGGCAGAAACCGTGATCAATTACGTGAGCCAAGCGCGTCTGCGTAATCCTGATAGCAAAAGCTTGTACCTCTATGAGATTCGCTATTTATTGGACTTAAAACAAAGCCAAGAGGCATGGCAGCTATTAATTGAAGCCCATAACCGCTTCAGTGATGACGCTGAGATTACCTTGCTAGCCGCCTTGGTGAGTTTGGATAATGAAAAATACGCGAGTGCCGACCAGCTACTGAACGTACTAGCCAAATCTCCCGCTTATCTTGACCAAGCCTACTATTATCTTGGTATCAGTGCCGAGCGCCAGCAGCGTTTTGAGCAAGCCAAATACTATCTTAATGGGGTGATGCAAGAAGACTTGGTGCTAGAAGCGCGTAGAAAAGTAGTGGCATTTGAGTTGCTCAACGACAATGTTGATGCCGCCATAGCTACCCTAGAAAAACTGCGCAAAGACTTTCCCGTATTCGCTCCTGATACGTTTGTGCTACAAGCCGATATTTTATGGCAGCAAAATGATGCCGCAGAAGCGCTGCGTTTATTAACGCGAGCGGCTCGTAAATACCCTGATAATGAAGCCTTACTGTTTGCTCGCGCCCAGTTACTTGATGACCAAAGTGACTACATCGTTAAACGGACTCTGCTCAATCACTTACAAGCCCTCGATCCTAGTAATTTGTCTTATCAGCTGAGCTACGCCCAGTTATTGCTGGCCAATGAACGCAACTCTGAGCAGGGCCTAGCGCTGGCCCAAGCCATTATCCAAATTCACTACGATGACCCACGCTATGACAATGAGCTGCACCTACAGGCGCTCAACGTGCTAGCAAGTAACGCCTTAGCCAATAAAAACTACCAACAGGTCATCGACTATCTACAGACCCCTTATGATGTGTTGCCCACCCTGCGCTCAGGGACTTTACTCCTACGCGCTTATCAAGGTTTAGGGAACAACGAAAGAGTCGAGACGCTACTGGCAGATTTACAGCAGCGCTTTTCATTTGGACAGCACAATATTAATGACCGCATCCAGTTATATTAAAAGCCTCTTTTACGCTAATCACTCATTTTTACTCGAGTGTCTACTGGACAAAGCCCTTAGACGTTACGACTACAAGGCACTTATAAGACACTAACAGCCGCGCATCACTGAGTAACAAATACCCTTTATCCTGATATCTTTATTAATTTGTCCATTTTCTATTTTCGAGAAAACATTATGTCAGCCTCAATCAATTCTTATAAGCCTAATAAATTAGCCCTATTCACAGCCATGACGGCGGCGCTGGTCATCACCTCTGGCTGTCAGTCATTAAAAACCGCCAGCACCACCAATCAGCCAACCACCACCGTCCAAGGCCAAAATGCAGTGCAACCACAAAAGCTTGAAAGCTTTAATATCACGGGTAAGATAGGCGTCACAGTGCCTGCAAAGGACAACACAGCCGCTCAAGGTGGTAGTGCGTTTTATGCGTGGGGCCAAGAAAATGATCGATTTGCGATTGAATTGATCGGCGCGCTAGGCATTGGCAAAACCAATATCGAATACAACGGTCAAACCGCCACGTTAGTCAGTGAAAAAACGGGAACGTTGACAGCCGATGATCCTGAGACTTTACTTATGAAAGCCACTGGCTGGCAAGCACCTATCTCGCAAATGCCCTATTGGATATCTGGACGTCCAGCCCCGTCAGACAGCGCCCCACAACTGGATGCCCGAAACCGTTTGGTCAGCTCGGTCAATGGCGATTGGCGTGCCAGTTTTACCTATAATGGTGCTGATAAACTGCCTAATAAAATCACTGCAGTTCAGCCCCAAGGCAATAAAGTTGTCATGACCATCAACCATTAAACCCCTATAGATTTATCGTCAACCTCTGCTTTTTAAGACAGCTTTTTATGACTGAGAACCTAGCCGTGCAAGCCTCTACCATCACCCGCTTATCACCCGCAAAAATCAATTTATTTTTGCACATCACTGATAAAAGGGTGGATGGCTATCACGACCTGCAGACCGTTTTTCGCCTGCTCGATTGGGGCGATTATCTGCATTTTTTAATCAAGTTTGATGCAGCCCTGCCGGCTTCAGAGAGTCGACTAGACATCGATGAGCTTTGTCAGCAGCTACTGATATTGGCTGGTGCCGAGTCCATAACGACTTGCATCAGGGATAATCTTATCTTTAAAGCGGCGCGTGCATTGCTGTTCGCCGCCGTACAGTTAAACAGGCTACCGAAGCAACTACCGCCCGTTCACATCACTTTAGATAAGCATTTACCAATGGGTGCCGGACTAGGCGGAGGCTCTTCCAATGCCGCAACCACTTTATTAGCGTTAAATGAGATTTGGCAGCTTGACTTTACTGGCGATGAACTGATAAAAATCGGTGCAACGGTGGGTGCGGATGTGCCCATATTTATCTTTGGTCAAGACGCCATCGCTATGGGTATTGGCGAGGAGCTAACAGCGATTGTTTTGCCTGACCAACATTATTTAGTGTTAACGCCAAACGCACATGTGAATACGGCCAAGCTTTTTGCCCATCCCAAACTACAGCGAAATATCGCGCCGTTATCAGTTGCCACCATTCAAAATCAGTACAATGATTATGTCCAAAATCTCACCGCGCCTTATCAGAATGTTTTTACACCAGTCGTCACAAGCCTTGCCCCTGCAGTCGATGAGGCGCTACAGTATTTACACCGTTTAGAGCCGCAAGCATTAGGGACAGCCCGTATGACTGGCTCTGGAAGCGCGGTGTTTTTGCCGCTGGACGCGAGTGTGGTTAGCGACACGGCACTTGTGGCAAGGTGGATTTCAGAAGCACCTTGTGCCGGCTACGTGGTAGGGAATTTGCCGCAGTATTGACAGCGGTTAAACCATCAGTCATCTAAATGACGACAGTGGTAGGATTAACAGGCTTAATTTGCTAGAATAGCGCCAGCATTCACCTATTACGAATAAAAGCCAGAAAAAGGCGCAAATGACTTGCAAAATCTAAATATTTATTTATAATAGGTCGCCAATATAGGGGTATAGCCAAGTTGGTAAGGCATCAGGTTTTGATCCTGACATCCGTTGGTTCGAGTCCAGCTACCCCTGCCATTTTTAAGTTCGAAAGCGTTTGATGTGCATTTTAGGTGGTTGTCACAATAGCCACTTATCTTATGATCATTGACAACGCCATCCCAGTTTCGGTATAGTTCGCAATGGACACCGCTAGGGAAAGTTATGTTTAAGACGGTTTATCCGTTTTTTAGATAACAACCAGGTCGTAACGCCACGCTAAGAGTGACTATTACTACAAGTTACTCGTAGATATCGGACGTTCACAGCCTAGACATTACAGGGGTATAGCCAAGTTGGTAAGGCATCAGGTTTTGATCCTGACATCCGTTGGTTCGAGTCCAGCTACCCCTGCCATTTTTTACTGTAATAGTATACTTCAGCCCTTTTCACCACTCTTTTCTTAATTTGAGCAGTTTGTCACTGCTTAGCGGTCGCTGCTTGAGTCAATCAATAGGACTTCTGTCATGCCTTATTTGGCGATTTTTACGGGTAATGCCCACCCTGAATTAGCAAAAACCGTAGCCGATCATCTTCACATACCTCTTGGTAAAGCTGACATCACGCGTTTTTCTGATGGCGAAATTGCCGTGGAAATCAAAGAACACGTACGTGGTAAAGACGTGTTTATCATGCAGCCTACTTGTGCACCGACCAACGATAATTTGATGGAAATCATGATGATGGCGGACGCCTTGCGTCGCTCTAGTGCTGGCCGTATCACTGCCGTTATGCCGTACTTTGGTTATGCCCGTCAAGATCGTCGCCCGCGTTCAGCTCGTGTGCCTATCTCAGCCAAAGTCGTCGCTGATATGTTAAACATCGTCAGTATCGATCGCGTCATGACCGTTGATTTGCACTCAGACCAGATTCAGGGTTTCTTTGATATCCCTGTAGATAACATCTACGGTACGCCAGTACTCCTGAACGATCTACAAAAACAAGATTATGACAACATCATGGTGGTTTCACCTGATGTCGGCGGTGTGGTGCGTGCACGCGCAATGGCCAAGCAGCTGGGCGATACGGATATGGCAATTATTGATAAGCGCCGTGCCCGTGCCAATGAGTCACAAGTCATGCACATCATCGGTGACGTTCGTGACCGTGATTGCGTGATCGTTGATGACATGGTAGATACCGCAGGTACGCTATGTAAAGCCGCCGAAGCGCTGAAAGAAAACGGTGCGCGCCGCGTCTTAGCTTACATTACCCACCCTGTGCTATCGGGTAATGCGCTACAAAACATCAGCGAGTCGGCATTGGATGAAGTCGTCGTGACCGATACGATTCCGTTGTCTGCTGCTGCCAAAGCTTGTAGCAAAATTCGCCAAGTAAGCATTGCACCGATGCTGGCTGAAAGCTTGCGCCGTATCAACAACGAAGAATCTATTAGCGCCATGTTTGACGTTTAAGCATTCACTGTATCTTTTGATAGCGATGTTCGTTTTAACAGTCAAGCAATAGTCAAAAAACAGCGTCAAGTGACCCCACTTGGCGCTGTTTTTTGCATCCGCCTTTTGCGTAGGTCTTTATTATTATTATAAAAACACGTATAATGCGCGCCTGTGCCGACCTTTTTCTTGATTTAATCGGGTTGGCATTATCAAAAGTGCTGATCATGCTTTTAATAACGACGGTCATGCAATGACTATCATAAAGTCGTTATCAGGAGTAAATGGCTATATTTAGGTATTGTGCGTTTTATCAGCAACCATAAATCTTAGCTATCATCACGTATTAGTGGATTGGTCGCAAATCCACTTTTTTATGACCAGACACTTCATCATTCTTTTTATAGGATTATATCCATGAGCATTAATCATTTTGAACTAAACGCCGTTGATCGTTCTGCTGAACAACAAGGTAAAGGTGCGAGCCGCCGCCTACGTAAGCAGAACCTAGTTCCTGCTATCATCTATGGTGGTAACGCAGAACCAACAGCGATCTCTATCAAGCTTAACGAATTGGTAAAATCACTTGAATTCGAAGCGTTTTTCTCGCACATCTTGACCATCAATGTAGACGGCGAAGAGCATCAAGCAGTTATCAAAGACCTGCAACGTCATCCTGCTAAAGGCTTCCCAATGCATGCTGATTTTCAGCGCGTTGTAAAAGGTCAAAAAATCCACATGAATGTTCCTGTGCATTTCACTGGTCGTGAAGATGCGCCTGGTACTGCTGCTGCTGGTGTACTATCTACCCTAGTATCTGATATCGAAGTCATCTGCATGCCATCTCAGTTACCTGAATATCTAGAAGTAGATGTATCTGGTATGGAAATCGGTGATTTGTTCCGTCTATCAGACATCAAACTTCCTGAAGGTGTTGTGATTCATGAGCTTGAGCTAGAAGACGGCCATGACCGCACGATCGTTAACATGCAGCCACCAACGGTTGAAGAAGTTGATGAAGATGCTGACGACGTTGATGCCGATGAAGTACCTGCTACTGAGCAAAATGCTGATGGCGCAACTGAAGAGAAGAAAGACGACGAGTAATATACCACTTCTATGTAGCGCTTTGTTTTATGCTGCGTAGTAACAGATTCGTTTAGTCAGCAAAACAGCAGGTGATTAAAATCTCCTGCTGTTTTTGTAAGTAAGGTTTGAAAACACACTGTCTGTTGCCGTTTTCAGCCTTACGCATTACTTATCAAATTCAAGCAGGGTGTTTTTATGGCCATAAAACTTATTGTCGGTCTTGGCAATCCTGGTCAGCAGTATATGTTTACGCGTCATAATGCTGGATTTTGGTTTGTCCACCATTTGGCGCAGCAGTTTAATATTACGCTCGCCCCTGACAAAAAATTCCATGGGGTAACAGGACGTGGGCAAATTCATGGGTCTGATGTGCGTTTGTTGATGCCGCTTACCTTTATGAATAAATCCGGTCAATCAGTGGTGCCGATGGTTAATTTTTACGGCATTGATAATGATGAGTTGTTGATCGCTCATGATGAGCTCGATATTCCAGCTGGCAGTATCAAACTTAAAACGGATGGTGGCCACGGTGGTCATAATGGGCTACGTGATATCACCCCGCACATTGGCAATGATTTTCATCGTCTCCGTATTGGTATCGGCCACCCAGGTCATAAGTCTAAAGTTAGTGGACACGTTCTTTCGAAAGCGTCTCCGGATGAGCAGATCGCTATTGATAGCGCTTTAACCGCTGCTTTTGAGGCGCTACCCTTACTGTTAGATGGTGACGTTGAAAAAGCACGCTCACAAATTAATGGTTTTAAGTTGCCTGAATAATGGAATGGCTCTATTATAGTGGCCTTTTATTTTGGTAATTTTATCCCCATTAACCTTTTGATTTAGTTACTTAATATCAGTTACGCTAAGGAAGCAACTTATGCTACTTAATATGCTTAAATGCAAATTACACCGAGCGCGCGTTACCCATGCCGAGCTTCATTATGAAGGCTCATGCGGTATCGATGGTGATTTATTAGATCTTGCGGGTCTACGCGAAAATGAGTCTATCGATATCTATAATGTGACCAATGGCAAGCGCTTTCGTACCTATGCTATTCGTGCAGAAGCAGGCTCTGGTATTATCTCGTTAAATGGTGCGGCGGCGCATATGGCAGATTTGGGCGACATCGTCATTATCTGTGCTTATGCTCATTTTGATGAAGTGGAAGCGTCAACGTATCAGCCAAAATTGGTCTACTGTAACGAAGACAACACCGTTAAAGACACCGCAAACATTATCCCTGTACAAGTTGCTTAGCATGGCAAGATAACGAGGTTTTTGGGTAAAGCAAGGGTGAATAGCAAACTAAGCCGTTGAATTAATTGTTATTATTACCAAAAACCTCCATGCTAAGATGAAAGCTGAATCTTCATTTCGATTCAGCTTTTTTTTTGCCATTTTTATTGATTAAACTCACATTTTCATCATACACAAGGAATCATACTGATGTGGTTGGCAGTGATTGCAATACTGATTGGACTGGCAGTTTTAGTTTGGAGTGCCGATGTTTTTATTGATGGGGCGACCGCACTGGCAAAGAAGTTTAGTGTTCCTAGCTTCTTAATCGGTGTTTTGATATTAGGAATAGGGACGTCCGCACCCGAGATGGTGGTATCCGTGTTGGCAGCCTTAGAAGGCAGCCCTGAGTTGGCACTGGGCAACGCCTATGGCTCTAATATTATCAACATTGCCCTAGTACTGGGGGCAACCGTCCTAATCAGCCCTATTATCATCCGTAAGGCTATCATAAAGCGGGATTTACCTCTTCTATTACTGGTTACCGCTATAGCCGCGTGGCAGCTGCGTGACGGATTATTAAGCCTAACTGATGGCATCATACTGTTAGTGTTGTTAGCTATCGTATTAGGCATGCAGATCGTGCTCAGCTTACGTGAAGGTTATCATGAGCATGAGGATGAGGTGGTAGTCGCGACTGACCCAGATGAAGTAGAACTAAGCATCGCACGCGGTCTTGGTAGTTTGTTTCTTGGTATGTCAATGCTGGTCATAAGCTCGCGCGCTATCGTTTGGGGCGCTGTGGAGCTAGCCACGCTTTGGGGTCTCAGCGAGCTGATTATCGGGTTGACGATTGTCGCTGTGGGTACATCACTGCCTGAACTGGTATCAAGCTTGTCAGCAGCGCGCAAAGGCGAACATGATATGGCGCTTGGCAACATTATTGGCTCGAACATCTTTAACACATTGGGCGTTGTCGGTCTTGCCGCACTAATAACACCAATCACAGTCAATCCAATTATCTTGTCTCGTGATGTACTCGCGATGGGTCTCATCACTTTGTTACTCGTTGCGCTGTGCGGCTTTGCTTTCTTGACGAAGCGACAGTTTGGTCGTACTTCTGGCGCCACACTGCTGCTCTTTTTTGTGGGTTACACAGGGTGGCTCATTCAAACTGCTATTATGTAGATTTTAGGCCTTATAGTATTCATTGCTACGCTGTTAACTGTCATGACGTTACAGGCTTGGCCGGTGAACCGAGTTACTTGTCTTTTTTGCGGTTTTTAAAGCCACGCCATAAACCTTCATGCGCTACTTTTGGCATTTTTAGGGTAATGGTGTTGGACAGCATGTCTTGCACCGCTAAGCCGCGACGATTAAACAAGCAAAACACGTAATTGAACATCAGGCCAAAAAAAGCACCGGTTAATAATACGGCCCGTGATCCACCAACTAAGCTGCCAATAATGCCAAACAGTAACGGCATCAAACAAGCCGCCAAAATCCGTTTAAAAGACTGTCTCCACGTCAGTAGATGGCCGGCGTTATTAACCGTTTTTAAACGCCATGTTTGCATACCTAGCGTCTGCCCACCGCGGCGCCAAAATATCCCATAAAAGGCTACCAGTGTCAGTACAAAAGAGGGCGTCATAATGACGTTTTGATACCAGGTTGGCAGAGACTGTGCTTGCGATGACTGCGACCCTGTCTCCATGGTCATCAAGGTCCCAAGTACCGTGAGCACGGTGCCCACTAAAAACAGCAGCGCTAAAATCAACATGCCATCATACAGAATGGCAACGACACGCGTCATGGGCTTTGCAATGGTAGGTTCTTCAGCGGAATTTTGCTGCATAGAGGCGTTTTGAGACTTTGCTTTAACAGCAGCTTTTGACGGGCGTTTAGATAAACTCTTTGACATGGTACCAGCTCATAGCAAGCAGTGAATAGTGGCTCTATTGTACCGTAATTCCCGCTCTTATCGTACATTATCCTAAGACGCTAATGAGCCAAGCCATAAGGTTTAAAAAATTGCAGACATAAAAAAATCGCCAAATTGTCATAAGACAGGCGATTGATTTAGTATTTCTTCAGCTTGTAAACAAGCTATGATGCAAATGGTGCGCCTGGAGAGATTCGAACTCCCGACCCCTTAGTTCGTAGCCAAGTGCTCTATCCAACTGAGCTACAGGCGCGTATTTTGCACATTATCCACTGCGTTGTTAAAAATAATTGCAGTAAATTAGGTTGGTCATTATATAGATAATATCGCTTATGTCAACATTTTTATTCATTAAAACAAGATATTTTTTGATTTAACAGCTAAAAATATTTAACGCCAATATATGGCGATACCACTCTCATAACAACTGAATAAATGGCGGTGAAGGAGGGATTCGAACCCTCGATACGCTTACACGTATGGTTCCTTAGCAGGGAACTGGTTTCAGCCACTCACCCACTTCACCGAACGATATAAAACGCTTATAAGGCCATAATAAAAAAGCAGTATAAACAGAGTATCAATGCTAATGATACGTCTTATGTCGTGGGCGAGTATTATAACAAAGCCAAAACGAATTGCAAGCGTTGTCTACAGATTTAATGAAGCTTTTGGCATAATTAGTCCTTTATCTTAGCTTATCCCCTTTTAAAGCAGTCGTTTTCTCATATAAATAATCTCTACTCTGTGTAAAAGTGCCTGTAGTTATGACTTAACCCGCTAGGTGGCATTAGACTGTGATGGCTTTTTTAGCGGGAGGTGGCTATAGTATTTATTATTTACTTCACCCTACATCAATAGGAGCTGTCATGCGACCAGTGGTACTGTGTTTTTCAGGATTGGACCCATCAGGCGGTGCTGGATTACAAGCGGATATTGAGGCCATCGGACAAGCAGGCGCTCATACCACCATCGCGTGTACGGCGATCACGATACAGGACTCACAGCAAGTCTTTGGTTTTGAAGCTTGTGCCGCAAGCTTGGTAAAGGCGCAAGCAAACGCGGTGCTCGATGATCTACCTGTTGCTGTGATCAAGTCAGGGATGCTTGGTACCACAGACAATATTACGATGTTGACCCGCTTGTTTGCCGAGCGTGTTATCACTGACCAAACCCCTTTTGTATTAGACCCCGTGTTGGTCGCCAATAGTGGCGGCAGCTTAGGCGATGAGCAAACCTTAGTTGCGGCCTTTAGAGAACTGTTGCCTTATGCCACCTTAGTCACGCCTAACAGTCATGAGCTACGCGCGTTGAGCGGAGAACAAGACTTGCATATTGGCGCGCAAAAATTATGCGCACAGGGCACCTATGCCGTACTGGTGAAGACCTCACATGACTTTGATAGCGGCGATATCGAGCAGTATTTGTATGTAGAAGGTAAGATGGTGCATCAAAGCACCTTGCCGCGTTTAGACGGCGAATTTCACGGTTCAGGCTGCTCGCTGGCCAGCTTTATCGCTGGACGGTTAGCGATGGGAGACGGGCTTGTTGATGCCGTCAAAGCGGCAGACAGCTGGATTACCCAAACCTTACGCGCAGCTGACGTCCCCCACCCGAGCAACGCCACGGCCCAATTGATACCCAACCGCTTTGTTAGCTTTTAGTTTACTCTTCCCGTCCCCTATCATGAGAGCCATTTAAAAGACGACAGTGCTACGGGGATTGGCTTGTCTCAATCTCTGGAGTACCCAGCATAAAAAAAGGCGCTCTATATCAATAGAACGCCTTTTGCATAAGTATTTTATTGTGCCGCAAGTTTTATTTAAACTGACGCGACGCGCTTAGCCCAACATTGGCATAAAGTTCGCTGCAATCCCACCAATAAATATCTCAAGTAAATAAAAGGCCAGAAAAGCGACCATTGGCGATAAATCGAGCATGCCTAAGTTTGGCGTGATACGGCGAAACGGTGCCAAGATAGGTTCAGCCAGATTAATGATAATACCGATAATGGGATGCTCAGATCTGGTAAATACCACAATCCAGCTGACAATAATTGAACCAATCACCAAGTAGCGGCACATGCGTAAAAAGTCTAGAAGTAAGCTGGTTGTACCAGTGAAGAATAACGGTACAGGCGCAATGCCTTTATGCGTTAACGCCGCTTTGCCAGAGATATCAATCAGACGAATTAAAAACATCAGCACGATAGCAGCAAGACTGATACGGCCTTGTGCCACAGTTGGAAAAATACGCCCAAACACGTCGACAATATGGGTTGCTTTGTAAGCAGGCGCAATCATCGGGTTTCTTGCGTCCATGCCTGCAAACTGTAGCATAAAGCGGATAAACACCAACATCATGGCGAAGGTGGTGACCAAATCAAAGATTTGAAATAACATGTTGTTCATGAAGTGCTACTCAATATGACATTAATAACAGGTTCTAGGATGACAAATGTCATGATTAGATGCTTAACGTTACCACTCAGGTGCGTCATTCCTTGTAGAAAGTGCCACACCTGACGTGGCTGACTACTTACCCATTTCTTCACTTAAAGCTTGACTGCGATCGTAGCACGCTTGCATGGCTTCACCGATTTGGCGACCGATCTCATTGCCTTGCATCGACTCAATCGCAGCTTGAGTGGTACCATTCGGCGAAGTCACTTTTCGGCGCAGCTCAGCAGGCGCATCGTCACTACCCATCGCCATTTTTGCCGCCCCTAGCATGGTTTGCATGGCGAGCGCTGATGCCTGTTCTTTATCTAACCCTAACGCGATTGCTCCATCGACCATCGATTCAATGAAGTAAAACATGTACGCTGGCGCTGAACCTGATACGGCTGTGACCGCATGCATGTGCTCTTCGTTATCAACCCACATGACCAACCCTGAGGCTTCCATCACCGCAGTTGCCAGTTCTTTTTGTTCGGCTGAGATATCATCCGTACCATAGAGGCCAGTCGCGCCCATCTGAATCATAGCTGGTGTATTTGGCATCGCGCGCACGATATTGCGATAACCGTTCAACATACCAGATAAGATCTCAGTTGATAGTCCTGCCGCTACCGAAATGACCAATTGATTGTCCAAAGCATCAGCAAAGGCACCAACGACCGCTTTCATAACTTGCGGCTTCACAGCCAGGACGACAATGTCAGCATCGACAATAGCAGCGGTTGAATCAGCCGTAGGATCTACCGTATTCAATCCTTTAGCAGCAAGTTGTTCACGCGCATCACTACTCGGATCAGCCACCGTAATGAGATTCGGTTGGATACCGCAGCTGACCAGTCCGCTAATCAAAGCCTGCGCCATGTTTCCGCCGCCGATAAAGCTGATTTTTTTATTATCTAATACTGACATACTTGTCTCCTACTCACAAAATTCAAAAGTATTCAAACTAACATAATGCTAGGTAAAATGACACTCAGTTTACCATACTGCTACTGTCACCGTTTGCTAAATTCAAGCCGCTAATTACTGCCCTATTCTTCGAAAAACTTCTTAAATAAGAATGAACAAATAAATTGTTAGCGTGTATGATTTGAGCATAAATGACTGTCAATAAAGACAGCAAGCGTTTGCGCTTCGGTACGCATGGCCAAATCATCAGTACTTAATATCCATCTATCAAAAGGTGAGAGTAGTAAGATGGGTATCTCATTTTCTACCGTTTCTGCATTTAAAAACGTCATACTGACCACAATCAAACTCTCGCGTAACCAAATGGGAATACCCAGTGTTTGATACAGCTTTTTGCCCGATTGCGGGCGTGTAGACAATGCCGTTTTGAGGCGTTGCTGTCGATCTAATGGCCGTATTTTCCATACTGTCTGACGCCCTATCTTACCCACATGACTATCTAGGAGTCGTACCAACGCATTTGGCGCAACCTGCAATTGCCAAATAACGTCCTCGCTCGTGCGTAAATTGATGGATAAGGGCGAACTGTCCACTGAGCTCACATCAGGCAAAACAATGTGAGCCAATGTCCGCTCTTGCGCTGTTATGGGTATGTTAAGCCACGCTAGCCAGTCACTACTCAACCGATAAAGCTGCTCGCGATAGCGGCGGATGGTATACGCGTGTTTCCGGCCTTGCCAAAACAGCGCGGTTTGATGGTTGTGATCACGGCGTTGACTCAAATTTAATACATCATCTACCAGTTGCTTGGCAGGCGGCAGCGGCTCATCTTGGCCTAACCAATAATGCAGTAATTGCCGCTGACGATAAAGCGGTAGTTTGGCTAATTTATCAACACTTAACACCCGCTGTAGCGGTGGCTGTTGTCGTGAGCTAATTGTTGTCTGCTGCAAATCTTGAGCCGCTTGTGCTCGAACAGTGGTGTCAGCATCGCTTAGTAGCTGAGCGCTACGAGCAATATTATCTATAACGTTTGGATTGTATTTTGCCAATACAGGCATGATGTCACGCCGCAGGCCACTACGCACATTATCGCCAGTCGCATTGGTCGGATCATCGATATAAGGGAGCTTTAAACGTCTGGCATAGGCGCTAATATCGGCACGACGTATCGTGAGCCAAGGTCGCCATAGCACCATCCGATGCCCGCCCTGCGATTGTACGCGCCAAGGCTGCATCCCCGACAAACCACTGACGCCTGCCCCTTGAATCAGTCGCATTAATACCGTTTCTGCTTGGTCATCCGCATGATGTGCTAGTAATAAAACATCCTCTTGATTCATACATGCGCGCATGACGTCATAGCGTGCTTGCCGTGCGGCTTGCTCATCACTCCCAGTGACTTGCGCTGGTAGAATATGACAAGGCATCTGCTGCTCTTTTGCCCAGTGGGCGACGTGCGCCGCCCAATGCTGACTATCGGCTTGCAGGCCATGATCGACATGTAACATCTGCGGTAAAAATGACAACTTACCTTGACGATAGAGCTGCACACACAGCGCCGCAAGCGCCAATGAATCACGGCCCCCACTACATGCCAGCCAAATACGCCGAGCATGCAGCTGTGCGCCATACTCCGCCATACTATTCAAGAAAGCCGCTGCCAAGTGATCATCGCTTGGCAGCGCTGCTATTGGCTCAATAGGATAGGGTATAATTGCGCTGCTGGTCATAATCCGCCTTATTGATTTGATAGTGATATAAGTGAGTGGACATATAAGTGAATGGCATAAAAAAACGCGCCACTAAAAGGCACGTTTTTATTTTAACACTAAGGGTAACCCTCTATTAGCAAGGTAACATCACTTCTGAGTTAAAAGACTTGAGTTTTTCGTAGCGTAACTCGCAGCGTTCCTGTGCATCCAGATCTTTAATCTCATCTAATTGTTCGGTAATAAGCGCTTTTAAGGCATCCATGACGGGCTGCGGCTGGAGATGAGCACCCTCACCTTCATCAATGACGGCATCAATCAAACCCATTTGATACAGATTGATCGCATTTAACTTCAGTGCTTCACTGGCATCTTGGGCTTTTTCGGCGGTTTTCCACAAGATAGACGCACAGCCTTCTGGCGAGATGACCGAATAGATGCTGTTTTGGAGCATGTTGACTTTATCACCAACCCCAATGGCGAGCGCGCCACCTGAGCCACCTTCACCAATAATCGTGACGATCACAGGTACTTTTAGGCTAGAAAAAACCGCGATACTTTCGGCGATGGCTTGCGCCTGACCGCGCTCTTCTGCCCCAATACCAGGGTATGCGCCTTGAGTATCGACAAAGGTCATCACAGGGATATTAAAGCGCTCAGCCATTTTGACCAACCGGATTACTTTGCGATAACCTTCAGGATTGGCCATACCAAAGTTGTGAGCGATACGCTCACGGGTGCTGCGACCACGATGTTGACCGATGACCATCACCGGCTGGCCGTCAAAGCGGGCAAGGCCGCCAAGAATGGCTTTATCATCGGCATAGGCACGATCGCCATGTAACTCATCAAATTCGGTAAATAGCTGGTTAACATAGTCCATAAATAATGGACGCTTGGCGTGTCGTGCAAGCTGCACACTATCCCAGACAGTGCTCATAGACGCTTCCCTTTAATCATTATACTTAATGTATGTATGTTTAAGAACAATATCGTTATCGGTATTCAGATAATGAAAGTACAGTTGTAAACTCAATAGAAGCTATAGTAGCACATCTTATATAGCATGACATTACTGACAAAGCAGGTTTTGTTACGTTAATCTTTAACGCAATAATCGCAATCGTAACGGCTAAAAGCTGTCAGCCTCGACCACACTCAGCTTCACACCCCACTTAGCAAACTGATCAATCTCAGTACGCAGATCGGACAACAAGAAAGCATAATGCTCACTACTGTCAGTCACGGTGATTTGCCAACTGTTATTCTCAACAACGTTTAACTGTAATTCTGGTAACCCATGATCGCTACGGCTGTGATGCGCCAATACTGCAAGGCGCAGTAGCAAACACAGATAAACCAGCTGATCACCGCCGACATTACAAGTCTGCTCTAACATATCGGCTTTGAGCTTGCGACGATGATTGAGCATCAGCTGCGCCATACGCTTTTGATCGACTTGTGAAAACCCAGGAATGTCTGAGTATTCGAGCAGATAAGCACTGTGCTTATGATAGCTGCTATGACTAATCGCCAGCCCTATTTCATGTAAAAATGCCGCACGCCTGAGCAAATCACCGTCTTCATTACTGAGGGCAAGCTTACTCTTTACTTGCTCGAACAAATGGCGACTGGTCTTTACCACTTGTTTGGCTTGCTTTTTGTCCCCTGAGTAACGCTTGATCAGTGCCAACACACTACGGTCACGCACATCTTCACTCGCAAAACGCCCAAGCATGTCATACATGACGCCTTCACGTAATGCCCCATCCGAGTACGTAATAGTGGCTATACCCAGTACTTTCATCACCGCGCGTAGCACCGCGACGCCTGCTGGGAATACCGCTTTACGATGCTCTTTGACACCTTCTAAATCAATGTCATTCACATTACCAATTTTGGTGAGGAGTTTCTCTAGTTTTTTGACCCCTTTGTAAGTGATGCGTTCTTGCTCATCGGCCCAGCCTTTGGAGACAAGGACATTGCGCACCGCTTTAATCGTACCACTGGAGCCGATCACACTACTCCAACCCGTTTTTTGATAACGGCCACTAATCGCTAGCACTTCTTTGCGCGCGCCTGTAATCGCATTATTAAACGCCTCTTTGGTAATCAGGCCATCAGCAAAATACTTTTGGGTAAAAGCAACGCAGCCCATCTGTAAGCTCTCGGTCAATAACGGATCGAACTCTTGACCAATGATAAACTCTGTCGAACCACCACCGATATCAATGACCAAGCGTTTGTCGCTACTGGCATTGGTGTGGGACACGCCCAAATAAATCAATCGCGCCTCTTCACGTCCCGCGATAATCTCAATCGGTTTGGGCAAAATTTTATTGGCACGAGCGATAAAGTCGTTGGCGTTTTTGGCTTGGCGCAACGCATTGGTTGCCACCACACGAATACGCTCTGGTGGCACCGAATCCAAACGCGCGACAAAACGACTGAGACAGTCAAGTCCGCGTGTTTCTGCTGCGGCACTTAGGATATTGTTTTCGTCCAATCCAGCGGCAAGCTGCACCTTTTCAGACATAGAGACTACTTTTCGCACCTCACCATGGTCAAGACGCGCAATGGCCAAATGAAAACTGTTGGAACCAATGTCAATGGCTGCCATCATTTCATCATCAGTGAGTGGTGGGTTTGTAAGATAATCAATAGGCATAGGAGAGATCATTACCGTGTTGGATAAATGAGAAAAGACAGGAGTTAAAAATCAGACGTTTGCTACTCACAACCATCATCAAAAATAAATATGTGTGAGCATCGACGCAATTTTCGCCATTAAAGCATTTATGTTATAAGCTGGCAAGTGACACCCAACCCTAGCACAAAGGTAAGTCACGTATACACCGAATAATAGAGGCACGCGCGCCATCTATTACTTGTGTTAACTATATGGGTTTGCTACATTGAAAGCCATCAGTATTACACTAAATAACAGCAACTTACTGATGACTAAGCCCAATAACTTAACGACAGTAAACCTCACTTTATGTACTAAAACCTCTCTTTGATTGATATTTGATAAACGACCAGCAAGGAAGCTCGCACCATGAATCAAATCGTCACACAAAACTCGCCGAAAACAGCGGACGCCCAGACTACTGCTCACGCTAAAAATACCGTCGTAACAACCGAGCAACCAACAGAACAGGCGTTTTATGACTTCTATTTAGAGGAACATCAAAACATGGCTTGCCGCCGACTGCATTTCGCTGGTAGTAGCTTTGGGTTGTTAGGATTGGCAAAATCTATCAAAAACCGTTCACCCAAACCCTTACTTAAAGGCATCGCGGCAGGATACGCTTGCGCGTGGGTAGGCCATTTCTTCTTTGAAAAAAACGAACCTGCTTCTTTTAAGTTTCCACTAAAAAGCTTTGCCAGTGATTTTCGCATGTATGGCGATGTGCTACGCGGCAACTTAAGTTTAAAAGATCGCAAATACGACAGAGCCAGAAAAACCCAATAAGCCTTGTCATATAGCTAGCTCACTTTAAAATAGTTAACTCACTTTAAAATAGGGACAGGCGTAGGCACAGCATGCAAGGGAAATGAATACCAGTAGCACGGGGCATAGTGTGCCAATTTTATTTGGGATCGACTATGGCCACAAAAAAACCAGCACCGTAATTCTTTACGTGTGCTGGATTTTTTTAAGTATTTAAATATAATTACTTAAATGTAAGTATTTAAAATCTGATAGTTTGAACAATGAATTAGTTCTTTGCCATTTCTGCAAAAATTTCATCGGCCGCTTTAATCGAGGCGTCAATATCTTCAGCACTGTGCTTGATAGACATAAAGCCTGCTTCATAAGCAGACGGTGCCAGATAAATACCGCGATCGAGCATGCCATGGAAGAAAGTGTTGAACACGTCCATGTCGCACTGTGTGACGTCATCGAAGTTTTTTGGCGTCTCGGTTGTGGCGTCTTTGACAAAAAACATACCAAACATACCGCCCAATTTATTGGTACGAAGGTTGATGCCATGCTTGTCAGCAGCGGCTTGAAAACCCTCAATCAGTTTGTCTACTTTTGCAGCAAGCTCATCGTAAAAACCCTCAACCGTTAAATCCTCAAACATTGCAATACCAGCACGCATCGCTAGTGGGTTGCCTGATAATGTACCGGCTTGATAGACACCGCCAAGTGGTGCGATACAAGACATGATCTCTTCTTTACCGCCGAACGCCCCCACCGGCAAGCCTGCTCCGATGATTTTACCAAAACAAGTCAAGTCAGGCGTGATACCAAAATGCGCTTGCGCACCGCCAAGCCCAACACGAAAGCCTGTCATCACTTCATCAAAAATCAGCACAGCGCCGTGAGCGGTACACTGGGCACGCAGCGTGTCATGAAACGTTTGCGTCGGCATGACCATGTTCATGTTACCAGCGATAGGCTCCAAGATAACGCAAGCAATCTCGTCACCCCATTTTTCAAAACAGTCTTTGATCGCTTGTGGATCATTATAAGGAATGGTGATGGTGTGTTTGGCAAAGTCTGCGGGCACACCTTTTGACGTTGGCTCACCAATATCAAGCATGCCTGATCCTGCTTTTACCAGCAGGCTGTCTGAGTGCCCATGGTAGCAGCCTTCGAATTTGACGATTTTATCACGCTGGGTGTAACCGCGTGCCAAACGAATCGCGCTCATGGTCGCCTCTGTGCCTGAGCTGGTCATGCGAATCATCTCAACACTCGGCACGATGTCACAAATCTTATCAGCCACAGTGGTTTCAAACGGCGTTGGCGTCCCAAAGCTTAGGCCATCATCGGCGGCTTTTTTGACCGCGTCGATCACTTTTGGATGCGCATGACCCAAAATCATGGGCCCCCATGAGCCAACATAATCAATATAAGCATTGTCTTCGGTGTCATAAATTTTGCTGCCATTGGCACGGTGCATGAATATGGGCGTACCACCAACCCCTGCAAAGGCACGGACGGGCGAATTGACGCCACCTGGGATATGCTTGCGGGCTTGCGCAAAGAGCTGTTCGTTTTTTGTACTCATAGTTATTCTCTACTTATAGGTTTTATATTTTCTAAACTGACATCAGTTTTGTCGTTGTTTATCATCAAATCTTTCAAGAAAATTTGAGGTTTTAAGCTTTTTTAACCACAGACGATTTTAGTTTCATCGGACCGTAGCCATCCAGTTTACAATCGATATCATGTCCATCGGTCGCATCCGGCAATAAACGGATACTTTTTGCTTTTGTGCCGACTTTGATGATGGTAGAAGAGCCTTTGACTTTTAAGTCTTTAATCACGGTGACCGCATCACCGTCTTGTAGCTCGTTGCCGACAGCATCACGAATGACAGCGTCCTGTTCTTCTGCCTGCGCCGCATTGGTCTCAGCCGCTGTCCACTCATGAGCACACATAGGACATACCAGTAACGCACCATCTTCGTACGTATATTCAGCATCACATTTAGGGCAATTTGGTAAGCTCATCATTTCCTCGGCAGCCATCATGAATTAGGGTGGTATAGAGTCAACATTGTACCGTAACTCATCATCTTTAACCAATTTGTACCGTTGAAAACTGGCCGCGATACCCAATTTATGGCGTAACGATGACATTTTTTATGACCCTATTTTTTGTGGTACTCTTCTTAGTCTCATTTAGTGTTGTATTCGCTGTTTTTTATCGTATCAGTTTAATACCATATCTTTAATGAATAAACTTCCATTAGAAGGATAATAATAATGACTCAAGCTTCACAGACACCAGCATTACCACAGTTTGCTCAACTCACTATCCAAGGTGAGGATGCCGAAAAATTTCTTCAAGGTCAATTAACATGTGATGTTACCAAGCTCGGACTCAGCTATCAGGCAGCCGCCATCGGTAATTTAAAGGGACGCATTGAATTTGGTATTTGGATTAAAAAACAAGCAGAAAAGCATTTTGATGTGGTCATCAGCGCCGACTGCGCTGATGCTTTAAAAGCCCATCTGAATAAATACGGCGCGTTTTCAAAGTTTGATACCAGTGCACCGACCGCGATTTATCCTTGTGTGCTGGCAGACGAGCCAACTTTTAGCCACAAAGATGACCATAATACGTTTGAGGATACTCAGGCGTGGATGGAATGTAGTATCGCCACCGGTAACTATTGGATAGTCGCAGCTACCCAAGGTGAGTTCCAGCCCCAAGAGCTGCGTCTGCATCAGCGCGGCGGTATGGACTACGATAAAGGCTGTTATTTGGGACAAGAAGTCATTGCCCGTATTTATTTCAAGTCAGCACCCAAGGCGTTTTTGCACTATGTCCAAGGAAGTGGCGAGGTACCAGCAGCCGGTGACAAGCTCGATAAGATCCAAGTGGTCAATGCGATGGAAAAAGAAAACGGTTTTATTGCTCTCGTCGTCGCTCGTCCTGAACAGTTGGCAGAAAGCGCGCTGACGATATTGGAGTTACCAGCTGCACTACAAATAGATGTCGCGCGTCCAAAATAACGGGCCAGAAGTAGCACTAGTTAAAATTAGCGTCAACAAAAAGCAACCCTAGTCACCGGTCGCTGATGACAGGTTTAACAGTCACAAAAAACACAGCAGAGCGTCCTATGACACATATCGCGGTACTCGGAGCAGGCGTGGTGGGCGTGACCACCGCATGGTATCTACGTCAAGCAGGCTATGATGTGACCGTGATTGAGCGTGAGCCTGCCGCAGGCATGCAGACCTCGTTTGCGAATGGTGGTCAAATATCGGTCTCACATGCCACTCCTTGGGCCAATCCTGCCACCCCCATGAAAGCCCTCAAATGGCTGTTTAGAGAAGATGCGCCACTGCTCTATCGCTTGCGTGCTGATAAAGCGCAGCTTAAGTGGGCCATGCAGTTTTTGCAAGAATGCCGTGCTGAACGAGCCGATGCCAATCTGGTACAAATGGTGCGTTTGGGACTGTATTCAAGAGATGCTTTGCAGCAGCTACGAGCGGATATCGGTATCAATTACGAGCAGCAAACACGCGGTATTATGCACTTTTACACCAGTCAGGCAGAGTTTGAGGCTGCTATTGCTCCCACTGAGCGCATGCAAGCACTCGGTTGTGAACGCCATGTGATTGACATCAATAACGCGGTCAACTTAGAGCCAGCGCTCTATCCGATAGCTCACAAGCTTACTGGTGCGACTTATACCAGCCGCGATGAGTCCGGCAATGCCCACTTATTTACGCAACGGCTCGCACAGCGCTGCATAGAGGCTGGCGTACATTTTTTGTATGACACTGAGATCTTAGCACTCAATACGGATGCGCATACTACGCGCCCGCACGTACACAGCGTTACCATTCGCCCAGCCGGTGAAAATGTGCAAACCTTTAGTGCTGACAGTCATGTCATTGCGCTTGGTAGCCATAGCGTGTCACTGCTAAAACCATTGGGGATTCACGTGCCTATTTTTCCTGCAAAGGGCTATTCCGCCACTTATGCTGTTAATCCTCGTGCCCCGCATTTAGCGCCTTTTGTTAGCTTGATTGATGATGAATTTAAGCTGGTCACCTCGCGGCTGGGAGATAAACTACGGGTGGCGGGAACAGCCGAGTTTAATGGCTACAATTTAGAGTTAAATCCGACGCGCTGTGCGGCCATTACACGCCGCGTACAGCAGTTATTTCCAAAAGGCATCATCGCAAGTTCGGTGCAATACTGGACAGGACTGCGTCCGATGACGCCATCGAACGTGCCGTTGATTGGTCGCGCGCACTGCGGTCAAATCAAACATGGTAGTCACAACGCTTCTGCCACCTTTGACAATCTATGGCTCAATACAGGACATGGTACGTTAGGTTGGACCCATGCTTGTGGCTCTGCCAAAGCCATCAGCCTGCTGATACAGGGTGAGACGCCCACCGTCGATTTTGATTTTGTTGGAGCCACAGCATAAAAAAGGCGCTTTATATAAACGCCCTGCTTATTCAAACTTATTCAAATTAAATAGCTCTCATGCAGTTTACGCCGCATTGCTGGATTCGGCATCAGACTTGGCTGTTTCTAAATGGTCCGTTGCTAAATCAAGCGCGGCTGGCGCGATTGCCTCTAGCTGTACTGGCACGCCATTGACTGCCGCGTTACCGCTTAATTGATCGATAAAAGCATCATCTGTCAGATCGTTGACGCTCACCCCCGCATGCGCTTGAGCAATCCTCTGCTGCACATCTTTACGGCCGTGACCAAATCCATGCGGGATACTAACTACGCCTGGCATCAGCTCATCGGTTACTTCTGCGGCAATGACCACGCTGCCCACTCGAGAAGTGACTCTGACGTTTTGACCGTCTTTAATACTGTGCTGCTCTGCCGTTTTCGGATGCAGCATTAGCGTACAACGGGACTTTCCTTTTACCAATCGGTGGCTGTTGTGCAACCATGAATTGTTGCTGCGCACATGGCGACGACCAATGAGTAAGATCTCATTATGATCATACTGCTGCATCATCTCTTTGACACGTGCCACATCTGCCTGATAAAAATCAACATTGAGATTGATTTGCTTGTCGGCGTGTTTGATGGCCTCCGGCAACATGCGGTGCAATGGCCCCAAATCCATGCCGTGTGGGTTGTCTATCAGCGTATCCAATGTGACTTCTTTATAAGGCCCATATTTAAGACCCTGCTCAAGCAAGAACTTCGGCCCAAACGCTTTTGTCGCGGCACGTTCTTTTTGTGTTGCTTCTGGCGCGTCTTTATCTAGGCGGTCTGCCAGTGCTAGATAAATCTCCCAATCGTGCTTTTCATTGTCCTTTTTGCTAAATAAGGCAGGCGAGTACTTAGCAACATTGTGCACGGCAAAGCCATTAAACGTGACGTCATAATGATCACGCTCGAGTGGTGATACGGGCGGTAAAATAATATGGGCATGACGACTGGTCTCAGTCACAAAGTAATCAAGCGACACCATGAACTCTAGCTCTGACAATGCGGCGTCTAGTTTCTCGCCGTTAGGGGTACTGAGGACAGGGTTACCGGCCACACTCATAAAACCTTTTAACTGCCCCTCCCCTTCTACCAACATCTCATCCGCCATCGCAACAACTGGATACTCGCCATTAAAATCAGGAAGATTGCTCACGCGGCTGTGGCGTTTGCCCAAATAGCCTGGGCCCGAGCTATTCACCACATCGACGGCAGGGTTGGGGAACATGAGTCCGCCCACTTCATCTAAACGTCCCGCCACGATGTTAATGACCATAGACAGATATTGACTTAACAAGCCAAACGCTTGCACCGATATACCCATGCGACCATAACAGACCGAGCTTTCGGCTTCACAAAACTCTTTAACCAGTCGTTTGATCTCGTTTGCAGTAATGCCCGTAATACCTGCCACGGACTCAGCATTATAGTCTTTGGCAAAGTCTGCGATGCGCCCAATCTCTGGTGCCAACATCGCCGCTCTACTGTCTACCTTGGCATAGCCTTGCGCATAAATCTCATTGAGCATGGCCAGTAACAGTAATACGTCTGTTGCAGGGCGAATAAAGTGATGCTCGCTTGCGATATTTGCCGTTTCGGTACGCCTTGGGTCAATCACAACCACTTTACCATCACGGGCTTTGATGTCTTTTAGCTTTTGGCGCATGTTTGGCGCGGTCATGATACTGCCGTTAGAGGCCAGTGGGTTACCACCAATGATGAGCATATATTGTGTGCGATTCACATCAGGGACGGGAATACGCAGCATATGGCCAAACAAGTGCATACTGACGATATGGTGCGGCAACTGATCAATCGAGGTCGCAGAAAAGCGACTACGCGTTTTTAAGCCAGTAAGTAGCTGCTTAACGGTCAACATACCGCCCATGTTGTGTACGTTAGGATTACCCAAATACACGCCAAACGCATTTTGGCCGTATTTTTGCTGTATAGACTGAATGCCTGTAGCAACTTTATCTAAGGCTTCTGACCAACTGATTGTTTTCCAACCATCCGCCGTTCTTTCGACAGGCTGGCGCAAACGGTCAGGATCTTCATGCAAATCCTGCAAGGCTGTCGCCTTGGGACAAATATAACCTTTGGAGAATGGGTCACCTTTATCCCCTTTGATCGATAAAACTTTGTCACCATCGTGTTTTATTTCGACACCGCACATCGCTTCGCATAAGGTACAAGTTCTAAAATGTGTCTGTTCATTGGCCGAGGTTGTAGCCGTTGTGATGGTCATAGTCATGCTCCCTTTTTTTAAAATCCTAGCTTTCACGATCTACGTCATGACTCACTAGGGTTGCGTCCTTGCAAAAATTGGCGAACAGCGTATCAAAACTTGTGCTCAATGTGGCAATCGCTTGTTGCCTTGAATAACGCTGCTGATGACAGCCCACAATCAATTCGTGAACTTGGGCAGCCGCGCTATCGACACAAAGATTGACAGCACTACGTTCAAAAGAGCGGTTGGACAACCGTAATCCCTGAATAAATATCTCTGTCCACTCTGCTTGTATCTCTATGATGAGATTGCCTAGGCCCGTGTTTGAGGAGGTCTGGTTTTCTGGATTGGTACTAAAACGGTTGGCACTAAATCGCGGACGATCTTCGAGCAAATGCTGGAACAGCGCGATATTTTGAAAAGCAGAATCAAAAATCATAGTAAGGCACTGCTGACAACGCTGGGTAAACTGCTCATTAGTAAGCGTTGCATAGTCCTTTAGCATGTTTATCCACGCCATCCGCATGGGCGATAGATAGCTGTCTTTTAACTGGGCACATAACTCGTTTTCCAGCGCCTCTACACTCTCAAAATGATTATAAAAACTTGGCTGAGCAATACCCGCCCCTTTCGCAATTTTGTTCATGCTCATGCCTTGAGCCCCTTCTAGGCTGTACAACTGCAACGCACTTTTTAGTAAGGCACGGCAAGTTCTGGCTTTTGCTTGCTCACGCTTGGTTTCTTTAGGTGCTTCGATCATAGTATCGGTCAAATCCATTGGGTTAAGGGCCTCCACTATCGATCTATCCTAGCTTTATAAAGCGACCATTAAAAATCATTATTATTTCAGCTATAAGCTTATAGCCATTTAACTGTTAAGTCTATGATTAAGTTTTTAGCGCTACTCCTCCCTCTAAAGGCCATGCGCTTAATGGCGCTCATGACAGCAGCGTTTCTGACGCAGTTCGTTTACGCTCTTTACCTACTTTATCTAGAAGAGCGCTACGGATTACATAAATAGGCGGCCCATAACACAGTCGTGCAGATTCCTATAATGGTGCAACACTCTAAACACTGGGTATACAGACAAGGCAATTAGGAGTGCCTATATTAGAGATCACCAGCTAGATTAAATCGATAGCTGCTGAACAAAGCGTTCGTGAAAAAATTCATACTAAATGACATAATAAAATAAGGATTACAATAATGAATGAACATACTCTAAAAGGCGAATGGAACCAAATGAAAGGCGCGGTTAAACAACAATGGGCTGATCTGACAGATGATGATATGACCCATATCGAAGGTAGCCGTGATAAGCTGGTCGGCCGCGTACAAGAGCGCTATGGTCATGCGAAAGAAGATGCTGAACGTGAAGTCGATGATTGGCGTCGTGAAAATAACTACTGATTACTAAGGTAGCGAATTGCTGACTCATAAATTTTGAGTGGTACCGTTTTATATATTGTTTAAACAGTTAACGTAAAAAAACCGCATGGAGCGCCATGCGGTTTTTTATTGGTGTCGACCCTCTCCTAAAGATTCCTTTCCTAGAGATAAAGAGAAGATACGCTTGGTGTAAAATATTTGCGTCATTGTGTTAGAAGACCAATGAGCACCTCCCAGACACGATAAAACCGCATAGCAACGAATGTTATGCGGTTTTATTGTTAACTATCCATGTTACCTATCACCACTGCGTCCTATGCATCCTTGCATAATAGTCAGTACATTGTGATACTGGGCATCCTGCCCTTTTTACTACGTCTAGCAGTATTTACTACTGCTATCAGCACAGGTTATGTGTCTTTACTTCATTTACTTTTATCATCCTGATGCCAGTAAATGAATCATTATCCTTAATGCGGTCAACTCAATCCTTGAGTCACATTCCCTAATGCCGTGTAGCTATAATGCCTAATTCTTGTTCTGCTGTTAAGTCGCGTAAGCGTCATTGAATGTAAGCATATGCTTACAAGACTTACATTTTATCAATCAATTACAACTTATTAACGCAAACGACACTTACTATCAATCTTTGTCCCTTATCATAGATAATGTAAGAAAACGTTTCAAAGTTTCCAAGTACTCCATGATAGGTTTTGAAGAAAGGGCTGTCACTACTGTACGCTGTCAAATAAACAATAGCGTCGTCGTTCTACAAATCCTACCGTACCAGAAACTCACAAAGTGCCTTACGCTTTTCGCTGACACAAGAAACCATCATAGCGAGCAACTTGAAAACATAATAGGATATTGAATTATGGACATTCTAAAGTCTTTCTCATTTAAGACAGTGATATCTACTGGCCTTGTGGCCATATTATTAGGCACTACCGTCGGCTGTACCGTTGTAGGTCCAGGTTATGACAACCGACCTATATATCGTGATAACAATAACAGCACTGTGAATTACAATCGTGTCAGTCAGCAGCTGCGTCAGGACTTACGCCGTAAAGGCTATCAGGTTATGGATATCAAGTCTGATGACTATCGTGGTAATCGCGCCCTCATCGCCCATGCCAGAAAGAACAATCAAAACTATGAGCTTAGGTACACTTATCCTAGTCTCAGACTTATCAACTCAAATAGAACCTCTTGGTCTAATAATGGACAAAAAGATAGATATAAAAAAGACCACTACAAAAAAGACAAACATAAAAATAGTGGCAAACATAAAAGCAAGTATAAGCACAATAAGCATCATTGATTTAAAAAGAAGTTGAGATTTTGACATCACCAACCTAGTGATGACTTTTGGTCAAATATACCAGCCCCTGGTGTATTTGATCTTTTTTTTACCTTATTAAAAAGGTAGATACTCAAAAGCGTCAGAACTCTTAAAAATCTAGGACGTTTATCACATCATAAGCGGGCGTCTCATAAGGATGTGCTTTTTTTAATGCAGTGATGACAGCATGAATCGCTGCTTTCTCAACAACCATCTCAACCCGCCATTCAGCGACGTTTTCGAGTCTATCATGCGCGCCGATATGCGGTGTACTGCCCGCCAAGGGCTTAAACTGTCCTGTTCCCTGTACTTGCCAACAGCACTGCTCATAGTTGCCAATCGTGCCAGCACCAGCGGCAAACAGAGCCGACTTTACTGGGTCTAATGCCTCATGGGGGATAAAAACCGTCAGCTTATACATAGTTTGTCTCCTAAAATACGGCTAGCATAAAATTATCATAGATCGCGCTTACTACTTTTTAGATAAAGATGGGTGATCAGTCCATGTATAGCGTAATAGCCAATCTTTGGCGTCACCAGCATAGTCGATACCAATGCGTGGACGCAATGATATCGGCGGCGCACAGCCATCATCTTCTATCCACACTCCTGAAATAGGTGCGACAGGTTTGCCATATAACTGCCGATCAATCTGCAACCGCTTGGTCAGTTTGCCTGGACCGGCAAACTGCTTGAGATGAGTGAGCTGTTTGTCTAATCTTAGCAATTGCTCATCTAGCAGACGGTCACTATCATCCAGCAAAAACCCAGCTCGTATCAGCACGGACTCAGGAGATTCTGCGGTAGCAGTGATGACGTTGAGCATATGATGGATACCGTAAGTCAAATAGACATAAAACACGCCGCCTTGCTTATACATAATTTCAGTACGCGCTGTCCGGCTACCCGCATGCGAATGACAGGCAGGGTCACCCTCTCCAACATAAGCTTCGGTTTCTGAGATACGCATACGCAATACTTTAGGTACGCCATCGGTATCTACCAGCTTCCTACATAGCACTTTACCCACCAAATCAGCAGCAACCACACAGGTGGGTCGAGTAAACCAAATCGGCTCAAGTACTGTTTTGGTTATAGTCTTAGAGAGTGTAGGGTTAGACATAGAAGCTGAGTCTCCTAGCTGAGTAATGAAGCTTTATTATAAAAACAGTGCGCCGCCTATATCGTGCACATTTCATAACGATTCAGTAATTTTTTGCATAAAAAAACCGAGCACACGGCTCAGTCTTTTTATTTTATTGGCAAAAAGCTCAAATAAAACGCTTAGCTTAATGGCACACCAATACGGTTAGCGACTTCTTCATAAGCTTCGATCACATCGCCCAATGACTGGCGGAAACGGTCTTTGTCTAACTTTTTCTTGGTAGTCTTATCCCAAATACGGCAGCCATCTGGTGAGAACTCATCGCCTAAAACGATACGATCATGGAATACCCCAAACTCGAGCTTAAAGTCTACCAAAATTAAATCGCCTGCATCAAACAGTGCTTTTAACACATCGTTGACTTGATAAGTCAGTTCTTCCATCTTTGCCAATTGCGCTTTTGTTGCCCAACCCAAAGAGACAGAAAGGGACTCATTCACCATCGGATCACCGAGCGCATCATCTTTATAGAACAGCTCATAAGTAGACGGTGTCAACGCTTGCCCTTCCTCCAAGCCCAAACGACGAACCAAACTACCCGCTGCAAAGTTACGAACCACGCACTCAACGGGAATCATGTCTAAACGCTTGACCAACACTTCGTCTTCAGACAGCTGTTTTTCGAAATGCGTTTCGATACCAGCATCAGCCAATTTTTGCATGATAAAGGCGTTAAAGCGATTGTTGACGACGCCTTTGCGGGCTAATTGTTCGATACGCTTACCATCAAGCGCTGAGGTATCATCACGAAAGTGTAAAATCAAAAGATCGTTGTCTTCTGTTTCATAGACAGACTTGGCTTTGCCTTTATACAGCAGTTGTTGCTTTTGCATTGTAGGGGTTCCTGTTCGTTCAAGCTTATGTGGTAAAAACGCGCAGCTACCACTAAGGTCTTATATTACTGCATCAATCACAGTGTAATGAATAACAGTAAAAAGGCAGTGGTATAAATAGAGAAATAGGTTTAATTTGAAGGATTACTGACAGCACGTTGAGGCTTTGGCAGTTGATACTGGCTACCTGATTCGTTTTGTAGTTTGAGTGTGTTCGCACCCGCATTAGGGGTTGGGTACAAAGGTACAAAAGGCGCGGTTTCTTGATCCGCCGGCAGCTCTACGGGCGCAAGCTTTTTGCTTTGCTGATACTCTAAGCTACCATTGTCACGTTTACCAAGTAAGTTTTTCGTTGCTTGGCAACCACTCAATACTAAGGTGCTTCCCATGATTATGGTGAGCATGACAGGGAATATCTTTGTAGTCGTTGATGATGTCTTCATCATGTTATCTCTCTGAATTAGCAAGTATTGCTTATTTGGGCAATGGACTTATCGTTTGATAAAATCTTATAAGCGGTTGCTAAGCCTACGTCATCACTAACTGACTTAGCATTTATCAGCAAAATTTTTATAGTAAGTTTGCACGTACTAGGGCGTCATCGATGGTCGCATGATGTTGCTCAGCCAACCAGACTAGTGGCAGGCGAATACCCGTATCTATCATACCCATTTTATTGAGGGCATACTTTGCGGGAATAGGGCTTGACTCGATAAATAAGTCACGGTGTAAATGCTTGACCACATCATGTACTTTATTAGCCGTGTCAAAATCGCCGCGCAAGCCTGCACCAAAGGTCTCACTCATGGCTTTTGGCGCCACATTGGCTGTCACTGAGATATTCCCTTTGCCGCCAAACTTCATTAGCTCAAGTGCCGTGCCATCATCTCCAGATAACACCACCATTCTGTCACCAACGGCTTTGATCAATTGCTCACCGCGGACCACTGAACCTGTCGCATCTTTAATCGCTACGATATTGTCTATATCGGCTAAGCGCTCAACGGTTTCTTGAGCGATATCAACGACCGTACGACCAGGCACATTGTAAAGCATCTGCGGGATATTCACCGCTTTTGCGATTGCTTTATAATGCTGATATAAACCTTCTTGGGGCGGCTTATTATAATAAGGCGCGACCAATAACGCGCAGTCTGCACCAGCATCCGCCGCATCTTGAGTCAACTTAATGGCTTCCATCGTGTTGTTAGCACCTGTACCAGCGATGACCGGTACACGACCTTTGACATGCTGTACAAAATAGCGAATAACATCGCTATGCTCTTGCATAGACAATGTCGCCGACTCGCCAGTGGTACCGACCGCAACGAGACAATGGGTGCCTTGCTCAATCTGCCAATCTATGAGGTCTGCCAGACGTTTATAATCAACCGTGCCGTCAGGATGCATGGGCGTTACCAAAGCTACCATTGAGCCTTGTAGTCGGGTTTTGATCTCGTCGTATGCTGTGCTCATAACCGTGCCTTACTGTATTATCCTAGCTTTTTTCAAAGCTGTCACATGATAGGTCGTTTGCAAGTGCCGATTCCCGTGTTTATGTCGGCACTCATCATAGGTGCATTCATAAACAATATGGCCGTTATCTTGCTTGATAGTAATGCTAAATGTTTGCTTATTATTATGGCGTACGCTGCATAAATTTTATGCGCTCAAATCGGTATTGACGTTATTTCCGTCCGTTACTGATCATAGCGATTAAATAATAAACATATAATAATAAAAACGCCTGCTAGTGTAGCATATTTTGATTTGACCGCTATCAATCAATTAACGTTCAATATAATCAGTGAATAACAAATCAAGCGTCTTTTTTATTGTTTATAAATTATAGATACTGGGCTTTAACCTTGCAACGTAATAGATTAAACCCTTGGTCATTAGTAAGCCCAATGCAAATATACATCAGAATCTTGGACACGGTTAACGAATTTTCAACACATCGATCGTGGGACGATACAAACGAAAAGGCAATCCTCGCGTGCCGATTGCCACTATCGCTATGAATAATTCTATGGGCACACCTGTTTGAATACTGCCACGCTGTTTTTACCGGTCATCTTTATACCTGTACCATATCACTGTTACTCAATACGGAGGCCGATAATAGCAGGGATGCCTTGGCGAATCACCTCAATGGTCACCACACCTTTTTTGGGCAATGATGAGATAGCACTGGAAAAATCAGTGACTTTCTGAATCGGCTTTTGGTGAAAATTGGTAATCACATCCCCTGCCAAGATACCTGAGCGCGCCGCCAGCCCCGTCGGATCAACCGCGGTAACCAAGATACCCGTTTTATTGTCCACGGCGATTTCTGCTTGCTCATCAGCAGTCAAATTACGCAAACGCAGGCCTAATTGTATGTCATCATTTTGCTGATCGCCGCCTTGGGCTCTGACATCATTGGGCGCATAAGTGAGTTTACCGCTGACGATCATCTGCTTACCATTACGCTGAATCTGGGCACGAAATGTATCGCTAGGTTTGGCACGATTGAGCAAGTTCAATAAATCTGAGGCGCGCATAATTTGCACATTGTTATATTGTAAAATAATATCACCAGGTTTTAGCCCGGCTTTTTGTGCGGGTGAGTCCGGCGATACCCGTGTCAATAAAGCGCCTTGCGGACGGTCTAAGTTATAAGCTTCGGCCAAATTACGATCGATATCTTGTGGATAAATTCCTAAATAGGCCCGTACCACCTCTCCCTCTGTCTTTAATTGCTCATAGATGTCCATGGCAGCGTCAATCGGAATGGAGAACGACAGACCCATATAACCGCCCGTCCCACTAAAAATACGTGAGTTAATACCAATGACTTCACCGCGCTGGTTAAATAGTGGGCCGCCTGAGTTGCCCGGATTTAGTGCCACATCTGTTTGGATAAACGGCACACTAGTCTCACGAGAAAAGCTGCGGGACTTGGCACTGACGATACCAGCAGACGCTGAATAATCAAAACCAAATGGTGAACCAATCGCTAGCACAGGCTCCCCGACTTTCAAGGCATTTGAATCACCAATAGGCAGCGCTGGGAACTGACTACCTACTACTTTTAGTACCGCCACATCTGAGCGCTCATCACTACCAACCAAGGTCGCATCAAGCTCCGTTCTATCATTGAGCGTGACAGTAATATTATCAGCGCCGGCTACTACATGATGGTTGGTCAGCATATAACCATCGGGTGTGACAAAAAATCCAGTGCCATAAGCGTGTTCAATCGCAGGCGTGGTGGCCTGATCGGGGATGCGCAGACGATCACCAAAGAACTGCCGCAGTAACTCTGCCGTCTGCGCCTTGGCAAGCTCGGCCTCACTCACCGTTTTTGTAACATTCACGCGAGCAACCGCTGGCGTGACTTGTTGTACCAAGCCAGAAAAGTCTGCCGTGGTTACTGCTGCTTGTGCATTGGTTATGGTCGTGGCAGTGATGCCAGAAACCATCGCCGTGCTGACGGCAAGCGCCAACGCGCCACGTTGCAACCAATGCTGTATTCCAAATTTAGCGTGCGCTGTAAACATATTGATAGGCATATCGTCTTCCATATGAGTGGTTAATTATTATTGTTAAGGGCCATTTTTGGCTATTATTGGTAGTAATTTGTATTAAATAATCTTAAAAAGTATGGCCTTAAACGCTATGAGTCAGTTTACTACCGTTCAAACGCTTTAAAAGCGACATAGTACTACTGGGATAAAGTTTTCACAGCGGCGGTATCCAATATCCAATCACGCAAAGACGAGTGTTGTACTCGAACGTGCAGGATAAACACGGCTACTGTATGATAAATAGTAACGTAATCTTGTCATGGTTTCGACAGCACAAGAGCACCTAGAGCGCAGTTATTTCATCATTACCTGATCCCGTTTTATAACTGAACGACGATATCGTAGTCAGAGCAGCCATGATAGGTATGAAATAAAACCATGTTATGATAGCAAGCCAAATAACTTTATAAACAAACAAAAGTTAATCTTACTAACTATAAGTTTATCAGATTGGCAATCATTACCCTTATTTTTCATCTTTTGCATTTCTAACGTGACTCTATATATCTAGATGTATTTAGGAATGCTTTTGTCTTTACTACTTTATAGTATATATATCATATCTAGCGCCTGTTTTACCTCATGACGGCTAGCGTTACTGTAGCTCAAACTTTATAAAAAGTACTGGTATCTCATTGATGACACTGCCGGCCCTTTTTATAAAAGCGATTGATAGATATAAAATATGACAAGATTACAAAAGGATTAACTTATGGATACCGCCCTATTATTATCCGGCGTGGTTGGGATTGGCATTGCCGCCCAATGGTTGGCTTGGTATTTAAAGCAACCGTCCATTTTATTTTTATTACTGATTGGTATTATCGTTGGGCCAGTGCTCGGTGTATTCGACCCTGATTTGGTACTGGGGGAGCTGATGTTCCCTTTCATCTCTTTGGGGGTGGCGATTATCTTATTTGAAGGCTCGCTAACCTTAGAGTTTGATGAGATTAAACAACACGGTACTGTGGTGCAAATGCTGGTATCAGTTGGCGTCCTGATCACCATTGCTATCGTCGCGTTATCGACTTATTTGTTATTCGATGTCGACCCACTGATCGCCTTATTGTTTGGTGCCCTAGTGTGCGTCACTGGTCCGACCGTGATCATGCCGCTACTGCGTAGTGTGCGCCCTAATAAGACGATCTCCAATATCCTAAAGTGGGAAGGAATTATTATTGACCCAATCGGCGCTATCGCTGTGGTATTGGTCTATGAGTATATTATCTCAGGTGGTGAAGCCAGCAGTATCTTACTGTTTGCCAAAATTGTGATACTGGCGACGGCTCTTGGTATGGCGGGTGCTTGGTTACTGGCGTTTTTGATGCGCCGTCATATGATTCCAGAATTTTTGCGTAATGTGTTTACCCTTGCCTTCGTCTTGGTGTTGTTTTCTATCTCCAACCATTTAGAGCACGAGTCTGGCCTATTGACCGTGACTGTGCTGGGTGTGGCCTTAGCGAACTGGCCAAAGTTCCCCCGCGAGACGATTTTAGAGTTTAACGAGTCATTAACCATCCTACTGATTTCTGTGCTCTTTATTATTTTGGCCGCCCGTGTGGAGCTGGCAAGTTTATTGAGCGTTGGTTTCGCAGGCTTGGTACTACTTGCTATCGTGATGTTTGTGGCACGCCCCTTATCGGTGTGGGCATCGGCTATTGGCTCAAACCTCAGGACCAATGAAAAACTGATGATCAGCTGGATTGGACCTCGCGGTATCGTCGCTGCTGCGATTTCATCATTGTTTGCCATTCGCTTGCAAGAGTATGATATCCAAGGGGTTGAGCTACTAGTGCCTTTGGTATTTATGGTGATCATTGGTACGGTGATGATTCAGGGCTTGGGTGCAAAAGTGATCGGCAATTTACTTGGGGTCCGTGAGCCTGAGACCAATGGTATCCTTATCGTTGGCTCAAACCCAATCGCCCTTTTGATCGCCACCTCTTTAAAAGATCAAGGGTTTGACGTCATCGTCGCCCACAATAACTATACCAATATTGCTCGTGCCCGCATGAGTGGTTTGCGTACTTATTTTGGTAACCCCATCTCTGATCATGCAGATCATCATCTTGACCTTATCGGTATTGGACGCCTGTTTGCCATGAGTATGGATAAAGAGATGAACACCTTATCTGAGATTCATTACCGTCATGAATTCGGTGAGCGTAAATTATACCGTCTCAAATTTAGTGATGAAAAAGTCAGAAGCGAGCGTGAGGACAAGCAGTCAAACTTCCACTCACAGTGGCTGTTTGGCAAAGACGTCACTTACACCAAGCTTGCCAGCATGCTGTCAAAAAAAGCCCGTATCAAAATTACCAACATCACCGATAGCTACAGCTTTGAGCAATACAAAGCCGACAACAAACAGTTTGTGCCGCTTTATACCATCGACAAAGAAGGTAAGCTGCATGTCTTTACCGATAAATTTGATGGTACCGTGCCACGTGATCGCAAGCTTATCTCGTTAGTGGTAGAGGATGAGGTGCAGCCAAAGCCAGTAGATGTAACGGCTAAGCAAGAACAAGCCCGTCTGACCGCAGACGCTAACTTTGAATCCAATTCAAAAGCACCTGAAAAACGCAAAGAAAAGGAGCTGAGCGATGATAGTAATAATGCTATCAAACCAGAGGCGCTAGTAGACAGCGAAAAAGACACGGCGCCACATGCGGTTAGTGACTCGTCAACTAAACCAAACGACAGCTCGGAGTCTAAATCCCCTAGCGCAGCAAAAGTGGCTAATGACAAAGCGACAGAGCCAAAAGAGGCCTTAACTGATACCGCGAATAAAGGGGTGATGTCAGCCAATGCGACGGCAACATCAAAGAACAAAACGGCCAATAACAGCAGTACCAATGGCAATGGCAGCGCCCCTAAAAACAAAAAAGGTTCGCTTGACCCAAATCGCCTACCCGACTCTAGCCAAGACCATGCTGTCAGCTCTGACGTCGATATCACGAAAAATGCTGAGCGTCAAAACACAGACAACAACGTAGACAAGTAATAACTGATAGACCGTTAGCGGCCGTCTAAACGGTAATAAAACGTAAAAGCCCCAACGCGATGTTGGGGCTTTTTCAATGCTTCAGTGATTTTTGAGAGTACATTTCAGTTAGGGAGCCGCTAACTTGTCCTGCACCGTTTGCCATACTCGCGCGCTAACGTCATCAGCAGTGCCTGATGCATCAACACGCTGTATCCGCGCAGGGTACTCAGTAGCAAGGGTACTAAACCCCTTATGTACCCAAGTAAAAAACTCCGTAGCCTGCTGCTCAAATCGATCGGCAGCACCGCGTTTGTTGGCGCGTGCCATCCCCTCTAATACGGGCAAGTCCAACCACAAGGTCAAATCTGGTAACTGCGGCACAAACTGGTTGATAAGTGTGTCAATCTTAGCACGCATCCCATCATCACCATGCGCGCGACCAAAACCTTGATAGGCAATGGTCGAGTCGGTAAACCGATCACATATCACCCATGTACCGCGTTGCAGCGCTGGCTGAACCACTTGCTGCATATGGTCGCAGCGCGCCGCAAATAGTAACAATAGCTCTGTATCGTCATTAATATCGGTCGTAGGGTCTAATAATATAGCACGCAACCGCTCCGCAAACGGGCTACCACCTGGCTCACGGGTCCGCTGGTATTCGATACCGCTGTCTTGTAAACGCGCGCACAGCTGCTCAATAGCCGTCGTTTTACCCACGCCTTCGGTACCCTCAAAACTGATAAAGCGCCCGTGATTGGGCGCAGTGTCATTGGTTGATGTAGGCAAGATTGTTTGAGACACACGCTCTTGTACAGATGCTGACATGATATGACCTTATGTCACTCATGAGCATTATATTTATAACACTCATTAAGTGATAAATTGCTTAATGAACAATACGCAAAAAGTAACTTACTGCGGCGGCGTTTGTGACTTTTTCTCACGCATGACGCTCAAATACTCTTTTACCGCTTGATTGTGCGCAGCCAAGCTACTGGTAAACTTGTGACCACCTGTACCAGTCGCCACAAAGTATAGCGCGTCACTATCTGCTGGATGCAAAGTCGCTTCGATAGAAGCGGCAGAGGGAAGCGCGATCGGCGTTGGCGGCAAACCATCGATTTGATACGTATTATATGACGTTTTTTCGTCAATGTCTTTACGGCGAATATTGCCATCATAGCGGCTACCCATCCCATAGATAATGGTTGGATCTGTTTGCATACGCATGCCTTTATCCAAGCGATTTTTAAACACCGCAGCGACCAATGGACGCTCTTCCACCACACTGGTTTCTTTTTCGATAATGGACGCCATAATCAGCGCTTCATAAGGCGTCTTATAAGGTAGGTCTGCTGCCCGGTTTTCCCACGCTTCGGTCAGTGTTTGCTGCTGACGTTTATACAAGTCTGTCAGCACCTGCTTATCACTGGTGCCTTCACCATAATAATAAGTATCAGGCGCAAACCAGCCCTCCAGATTGTGATTGACAATGGGATCGCTACTATTCACCACCGCAGCTGGCAATATACCGACCAAATCTAGCGCTTGGGCAATACTGGTGTTATCGCTATCAGCGGTTAGGACTTCTTTTTTGATCCCATTATTGTCCCGTAGTGTTTGATATAAATCTTGAGAGGTTTTCCCTTCGATAATCTGCACTTTTACCATCGCTGCTTTTGCGCCCTGCTCTAACACTTGCAGCGCCTCAGCCATGGTGGGGTTTTCTGGTAACTGGTAAATACCTGCATGGAGTGGGGCATCAACTTGTGACTTGATATACAGCTTGGCAACGCTAGCAGAAAACAGCGGAATCTGCTGTTGCCACTGCGGTAGCAAACCATAATAGGTCTGGCCCTTCTCAATGGTGACCATCTGCGCTGGCTGCTCAATACGCCCAAACAATGTTTGATAGACCATCACCAACAAAAACGCGGCAATAAGCCCAAGTACGAGCAACACCTGATAACCACGCTGCATAAAGAACGAGGGGTTGTCCACTTTATACTCACGCGGCTTACCCTCTCCGCTGATGAGCGAGACATCTGTCGCAGGCGCTTCTTTGACTGGCTGTGGGTCCGGTTGCGCGGTGTCGACACGTTCTCCCACAGTGCTATCTTGTTTATTGGGTGGTGACTCATTAGGGCGTTCAGGTGTAGGCTTACTCATGGCAACTCGCGAGGCAGATGTTTGCTAGAATTTAGCACTGAACTGTGCCATTTTCAATGGTATTTGCTTAGCTTATGAACTAACTTGTCGTTGGTGCTTATTTATCTGCCTTAAAACTCATCGCTTTTGTGGGTATTGCTAGCGTGTCTATTTGTCGATAACAAACTTAGTTTTTCGAATAATATTAAATAGGGGCAAAATCCACAATATCACCTGACAATAACCTCAAGCTGCTCATTGGCATGATACCGCGCAGCGCATTGCAAAAGAAAAACTGAGTTACTCTGGGTAAATCCTCATCTTGTAACGACCTTATCACGACGGGCCGTTCAGTATCAGATAAAGCATCAATAATCACCTGCCGCATGACGCCTGCGACACCTGATTGTGCCATAGAAGGCGTATACCACTGACCAGTGGTTAAATAATTAGGAGCGTCTATATCGATGTTAATACTGGGTGTTGGCTCTGACAGTTGATAGAACACATTACTCATCGTGCCCTCAACCCAGTTACCGCTCATATCACGTAGCAGTCCTTCATCAAGACGCGTGACGATGCCAGCCGCTAATGGCTCAGCCTGCATGCGCTGTAACTCACCACTCGCCAGCACATTATCGAGCCGATTGAGACTTTTGAGTCCTGCCAGTGATGATGGCAGGCAGGCAATTTTTGAAGACAGACAAACAGCAGTGCTAGTAGGCTGTACAGGGATGAAGCGTCCATCAGACAGAGGTAGTTGCTTACCAGTATTAAGAGTCATTGCGAAGGTTTTTAGCCACGCCTCACAAGCGCTCCCAGAGGTGCTGGGCGTATAGCCATAACCTTGAACGTCTTGCACGGCACGAGTCACCACAAGCTTGAGCATGCCCTGCGCCAATTGCTGAGCATGGCCTTGTAAGGTGGTCAGTAGTGAGTGGCTGTCTAGTTTGAGTTGCAAGGCTTTAGCATGGGAAATAAGGCGCTGATGATGATAGTCTGACCACAGTATTCGCCCATCAATGACGCCCATGGTCGTAAAAAAACCATCACCATATGCCAAACCACGATTGTCCGGTGATATGGTGGCCACCGAGGCCTCTGTCATATCGTCTGACGCAGGTAAACGTAGCCAATTATTAGACGGCATGACAGCTACCACACATTAGTTATTGTCTGTTTGGGCGGCAGATTTATTGATGACCAACATACAGCTATAAAACTCGCATTTTGCCAGCTCTATTTTTTGTCCACCGACCATTTTATTTTTGACGATTTGACCGTTGAGCATGTCAGCAATCAATGTACCACCCTCCTCGCCCATCAGCTGCCGCGCGAGTTTATAAGCTTTTTTGGCATGATTTTGACTCAGCTCTTTTTCTTTATCAGAGTCGGTAGGATTGGCATAATACCAGCCAAGTTCAAGATATTTCTCAGAGTCGATAATGTCTAAATAAGGCGCATCCGTGTTCATAAAACGGTATTTGGTTGCTGGGTTGCTGGCATAGTCTAAGCTGTTTTCATCGGTGCTGATCACTTTACCAAAAGTCGATCTGATACTGTCTAAATCGTCCACATTAACTGACTCTACGTTATCAGTATGCCATGCCGAGACATCGTATCTGACTGGTGTGCCTTGCTGAGCCGTCGCACCATCTAAGTCAGCCTTGGTCGGCGTGCTAGCCGGTACGGCCGTATTAGCAGCATCTGTCTGTTCACTGGTTTGCGCGTTAGCGTCTTGATTTTGGGCATCACCTTGGCTACTATCACAGCCACTGATAGACACACCAACGGCCATTATCGTACCGACCAGAAGCGTCTGTAGGGTATTATTCCACATGGACAATTTACTCACATTTTCAGATTGGTCTCAAAATATTATTAACGAGCTGACAGATAGATGCCGCGGTTAATAAAGACTGTTTTTATTAATAAGCTTGCTTATCACTGAGCACGTTATCCCTCAGTTTTTATCATTTAGCCATCGTTAGTGGCCTATTGATACAAAAATGACATACCAATTTCATGCTCCCTAGGGCGTGTCCACATTTTAAAAATGGTGATAAAAATAAGATAAATTGCCGTCAAACAAGAAAAATAGGGCAGATAATATCGAGATATTAACCAACTATTTGCCGCTATTTGGCAAAATTTAGCTATTTTTAGTCCATTTAGAGGATAATCGATTGAACTGAGGACACGCCCTAGTGTACCCAACTGCTTAACACTTGACTACCCTTTACGTTACGCGTACCACTCCCAGAGAGGACAAATTTGTTAAAGTTCTAACGTGAAAAACGCTCGCCTGCGTTAACTATTTATTCATTAAGCTGCGTTTGTTAAATGTGGCAGTATCCCTTATGATGAATGCGCTTTGACCCCTCTTTTAAGCATGATTTTTTGCCTTTTACCGCCAATGGACCATTTATGACTCAGCATTTTATCGTTATTGGCAATCCGATTGCCCACAGTAAATCTCCTGAAATCCATACGCGATTCGCCGAGCAAACGGGCATTGATATTAGCTATCAACGTCAGTATTGCCCCGTTGATGCTGCCAGCTTTACCGCGGTGATTGAGGCGTTTTTTCATGGTAGCGGCATCGGAGCCAACGTTACCGTACCCTTCAAGCAAGTGGCTTATGACTGCTGCCTAGCGCGCGGCGGTTTATCAGAGCATGCCAAGGTTGCCGGTGCGGTCAATACGCTATTGTTAAATAAAACGTGGCGGGAGAACGGCACACCGATAGCAGAGGCCATCTATGGTGATAACACCGACGGTCAAGGGTTGGTCAATCACATCATGAGTTTGCGCTGGCCGCTCGCGGGCGCACGCGTTGCACTCATTGGCGCAGGCGGAGCAGCCCGTGGTGTGGTACTGCCACTGATAGAAGCGGGGATTGCATCACTTACCATCGCTAATCGCACCCTAAGCAAGGCGACGGATTTGGTCCATGAGCTGAGTGCCGCCAGTCCTACTATTGATAAGCAACCGATTGACACTTGTCGCACGGCTGAATTAAATGGACAGTTTGATATCATCATCAATGCCACGTCTATTGGCTTATCAGGTGATACGCTACCCCTTAGCGAAGCACTCGACTGTCACTATGCTTACGATATGATGTATGGTCGCCCGCTGCCGTTTTTACAGCGTTTTAGCGCCCGTGGCGCGCAGGTATCCGACGGCTATGGCATGCTTATCGGACAAGCCGCATTAAGTTTTGAGCGCTGGACAGGTCAGCACATTGATGTGGCGAAAGTCACTCATACTTTGCTCAATCATTAATGAAAAGCGTGCATGAAAAAGGCGTATAACTCTGGTTTATACGCCTTTCACTATTCATTACTATTTACTCACAACACTTTATGTAAAGGGCGTCATTTACCCAAAACGAGCCAGCAGCCAGTTTTCCATACGCCGTAGCGGCACTCGTAAATTGGTTGAATGCATCACTACGCCACCACCCAGACCGACTAAGCAACCAATCAACGTATCAAACAAGCGCGCAAGAATCACTGTCTGATAGGCTTGCTCAGAAAGTGGTAAACCACTGCCATATTCAGCGATAAATATCGTCAACGGCGTGATAAATATCACTGCCAGTCCATAATGTCGATCGACCAAGGACTCAATACAGAGCATCATCGTCAGGATTGACACTGCCACTCCCCATATCGATAGCCCCCAAGATAACATCCAGCCCGCCAGACTCACGCCCACGATCGTTCCTAACAAGCGATGAATTTGCTTAATCCACATGGTACGCAAATGAATACCTTGAATAATAAGAAAGCAGCTGACCGCCGCCCAATAGGGATTGGTCAGATTGAGGCCTAATGCTATGAGCAGGGCTAAACTGACAAAACCCGCCACGATAACACTCTCAGTGATCGTGTCCGGCTCGTAGCTATAAGTGGGCGTAGGAGTCGATGGGCGCGTCGCTAATAGAAACAAGGAATACGCGAGCGCCATGACGAGCGCGAAACCACTACCCAGCATCACCAAACCTATGGCTGGCATAATGGTCTCTAAAGGCAGTGGTATAAATAACGCAATAGCGCCAGCCATCATCACAAACAATCCTGCTGGCGGCGGCTGTCGATAATAACGCCCAAAAATGACGATACCAAAAGCCATCAAGGTAAATATTGGCAATTTTAATAAAGGAACTTGCTGGGCAATCAAACCCAGCGCAAAGCACAGCGACATAGCAAACCCCCACGCCATCACCGTAACCAATCGGTAGGACAGCTTACCCGCTAATGGGGTATTTAAAATCACCATCGCACCCAAAGACGCCTTAATGCCTGATGGCAAAGCGCCAAAATAAGCCCCCACAAACACAGGAAAGCTGATGGCGATCGTCGCGATAATCGGCATATGCCAAGGTCTTTTGCTACGATTCACTGTCAACAGATGGGTCAGCTCACCATCCAGTAAAATTTTTATGCGAGCCAATAACTTTGTCAGCCAAGATGCTCGCTTTGTCTTGCGCGTTGATGCGCTCATGGTTGGCCCTCCTTATTACTATAAATGCGCTTAAACGGGATTTTTTATACATGAATATTGATGATAAACCCGCGCTTAATCAGCAGCACTAGAGAAAATTTAACTTACATTGCAACACTTAAAGTTTTAATTATATATATAAATCATGAATATTAGTTATTAGTTATATATTTGTCGCTATAGAAGACTTATACTGACCTTAACGCCTGAACAGCTGTTTTTTATCAAGGACGCCTTAACGGCCATCAAAATGGACACGCTGTTTTTCATATAGCTGAGTGACGACCAGTACTATTGACCACCTTTACCCCAACTCATTAAATAACCGTTTATGTAAACCGTGGCTCCATTGTGACGAGCCAACAGGCTACGATAGCGAATAACTAAAGAGAGCGACTATGTTAACTTACAAAGCCCCTTTGCGTGATATCAAGTTTTTGATTAATGATGTTTTTGACTTCCAAACTCATTATAAAGATTTGGACAACGGCGAAAACGCCGATCCTGAAACGATCGATATGATTTTGCAAGGCATGGCAGATTTTGCCGAAAACGTCCTTGCCCCTATCTATCAATCAGCTGATGAAGAAGGCTGTCATTTTGACAATGGTGAAGTGACTACGCCAAAAGGTTTTAAAGAAGCTTATAACCAGTTTGTCGAAGGCGGCTGGCAAGGCATCTCCTACCCTGAGGAATACGGTGGTATGAACTTGCCAACCTCAATCAACCTCATCAAAGCTGAGATGATTGGTACGGCTAACTGGCCGTGGGCGATGTACACGGGTTTATCAACCGGTTGTATCAACACCCTACTCCAGTACGGTACGGACGAGCAAAAAGAGCTTTACTTACCTAAATTGGTCGAAGGTTCTTGGGCCGGCACCATGTGCTTGACTGAACCGCAGTGTGGTACCGACTTAGGACAGGTCAAATCAAAAGCCATCCCGCAAGATGATGGCACGTATAAAATTAGCGGTACCAAAATTTTCATCTCAAGCGGTGAGCATGACCTAACAGACAATATCATTCATATCGTCTTAGCCCGCCTGCCAAATGCACCAGAAGGCACACGCGGTATCTCGCTATTCATCGTACCAAAATTCACCCCAAATGCTGACGGTGAGTCTGGCGAGCGTAACGCGGTAGTCTGTGGTTCAATCGAACACAAAATGGGTATCAGCTCATCTTCTACCTGTGTGTTGAACTTTGATGGTGCGACAGGTTACTTGATTGGTGAGCCGCATAAAGGGCTAAAAGCCATGTTCACTTTTATGAACACGGCCCGTATCGGAACGGGTATCCAAGGATTGGCGCACACTGAGCTGTCTTTCCAAAACGCGCTACCATATGCAAAAGAGCGCCGCTCGATGCGTGCTTTATCAGGCACTAAAGACCCTGAAAAAGTGGCTGATGCCATCATTCATCATGCGGACGTACGCCGTATGCTATTGACGCAAAAAGCCTTTGCTGAAGGTGGCCGCTCAATGATTTATCATTCAGCGCGCTATGCAGATAAAATGGCACAAGGCATCGCAAACGGCAATGATGAAGAGTTCGAAAAATGGGATGATAAACTGGGATTCTACACCCCTATTTTAAAAGGTTTCTTAACCGAACTGGGCATCGAAGCTGCCAAACATGGTCAGCAAATCTATGGTGGCCATGGCTATATCAAAGAATGGGGTATGGAGCTCATCGCTCGTGATGCTCGTATTGCCACTCTATACGAAGGTACGACTGGCGTACAAGCGCTTGATTTATTAGGTCGTAAAGTGATCTTGCAGTCTAAAGGTAAAATCATCCGCGATTACACCTCAAGCATCATGAAGTGGTGTGGCGAGTATGCCCTTGATAAAGACATGCGTAAATTCGTTTGGGCCCTAACCAAGCTGTGTGCTGAGTGGAACACCCTAACCGTACGTTTGATGCTCATGGCACGTAAAGACCGTGAAATCATCTCTGCTGCCTCAGACGATTTCTTGATGTACTCAGGCTATGTGATGATGGGGTATCATTGGGCACGTATGGCCGCTGTCGCTTATGAAAAGCTAAAAAATGGCGGAACAGAAGCACCAGAATTCTACCAAGCGAAAATCCAAACGGCCGAATTCTACTTTGATAAGCTGTTACCACGGACTTCCGGTCATGCCGAAGCCATGGTAGCACCAAGCGAAAGCATGACATCAATGGAAATTGACCACTTCTCTTTCCTCGATTAGCATTTGGACTAAGTGTGAATCACACCTAGTCGATCATTGTTAAAAGATTAGCTGTCATAAAAAGTGCCTATCATTTAGGCACTTTTTTATGCTTAACTAAATATCAAGCGATTCAAATTAAGAGTCCTAATAGGTAGTAGGCAATGAATAACGAATAGAAAATCACAGGAGTCAATCATGTTACCCATAAAACATCAGACCGCTTCGCTAGCCAAGCACTGTGGACGAGCCCTACTGCTTAGTACCGCGCTTGTCAGTATGGCTAACAATAGCGCGACTGCGAAAAGTAGCGACACCACTATTCACTTTGCCAAAGGCGCGGTGAGTAGCACGACTACTGGGAAGCTAGCTTCTAGTGAAAAAGAGCACTGGTACCGTTTTCAGGCCGAAGATGGGCAATACGCCGTGGTCAACATTGCCCCACTGGCAGGCACGCCTGAGACCGCGAATGTTGGTGTGCTATATATGCCAAATGGCACTTATGATGGCAGCAAAGGCGGTATTGTTTATCAAGACTGTTTACCGGGTACGGGGGAGTACCGATTACGTGTCGCGCGCAATTTGATGGCAACCCATAGTAAAACCGCAGGCTACAAAGTAGAAGTGGTAATATTACCAAAGTATGCCAGTAAGCCACTGTGCGAGCACTCATAGTTTGTCATGACTAGAGAGGTTAAAGAGACCAGTGTCTTTATATAATACCTTTAGACAATGCCTTTAACGACCAAGCATTTTTTTATGATAAACCGCACTGATCTCTTCAACCTCTACACATATCTGTAACGCCGCTCGCCCTGACTGCTCTGCGTTTAGTATTTCCTCTATGGTTGACATCAATAGTTCAGCCAACTGATTACGCGTCTCCAAAGTACGTCCTGTCATGATTTTTAAATGCGCATAGATAAAGCCGTTAGTTTGTTCGTCATCTTCTGTACCCACTAAAAACGTCTCAACGGGTACGATGCGTGCTTTGATATCGGTCTGCTGACCAAAATGGCCACTGTCCCACAGCACCTTGTTCAAAGATTTGAGGAAGGCTTCTTCGTGTGAAATACTGACATTAGGCGTCACTTGAATGGTTAAATGTGGCATAAGTATGTCCTTGTAACATATGATTGAGGGAACGATCAGGCGGTTTAGTCATCAGTAATCGCATCGAAGCAAGCCGCCAATGTTTCTGCTAATTGGGCAGGTGGCAGCTCAATCTCCAGACCACGGCGACCGCCACTCACATAAATCGTTGGCTGAGCTTGTGCTGAATGATCTATCACAGTTTTTAAGCGCTTTTTTTGTCCTAACGGGCTGACACCGCCCAGCACATAGCCAGTACTACGTGCTACTTGCTTGGGATCTGCCATTTGAACTTTTTTGCAGGGTAGCAATTTATTAGCAGATAAGCCTTTGGCCATTTTCTTAAAGTTGAGCGTTTTATCGACTGGTAATATTGCCACAGCGAGCGCGCCTGTGTCTGTCGATACGACCAAGGTCTTAAAAACTTGGGTCACGTCCACCCCTAGCTTTTCAGCGGCTTCTAGCCCAAAAGAGGGGGCACTACTGTCATGAGTGTATTCGTGCACTTGATAATCAAGTCCACGTTGTTTGGCAAGATCGATGGCTGGCGTCATAATATTTTAGCTTCATTCAGTGACGTTAATGAGTAAGTAGACCTACAGTTTAGCGTATTTTGTGCCAATATATTATTATGCTTAGCCCCTGAATACTCAAATAATTGCGTGCGCCTCATAGAGCTCGATGTCGTGTGTGATCACGAGACCCTATGAATATTAGCAGTATATACAGACACTATATATCGCTTTGATGGCTTTTATGGCATCATAAGCGCAACATATTTGACTATTTTTGATACTGATTATGATACCGAAGTTTCTAAAAAAACGGATTTTTAAAGCGCCAGTCGTCACTGATAACGCTTCTCCAACTGACGTCAATCCAAGCGTACCCACGCCTTATGCTAACGCCCCGATCAATCAGCTGTATCGTAAGCTGTCAGGTCAGCTGCTTGACGTTGCTGTCAAACCTAAGCTTTTAGGGGAGTTGCCTGAATTCGATGCTGACGATCAGACACTAAGATTTTATGTGTTGCAAGATTACTCACGCTCTAACAGTATTTTGATTGATTTGCAGACGCAAGAGCACAACTTACCACCAGCATTGGTTGGCGTAAATGATGCTGCCCACAATATCAAAGAAAATGCGGCCATCATATTTTTAAATCACCCAAGTGCCAAAGACAGTCAATTATCACCGCGCCTTGGCCGTTTGGTGTCAGCGGTCTTGCAATACCCAGAGCTAAAGGTCCGGTTGGTGCCAGTGTCTATTTTATGGGGACGCGCACCAGAGAAAGAGGATTCTTTATTCAAACTGCTGACCGCTGATAATTGGGAAGACCCAAGTATCACTAAGCAACTGTTTAATATTGGGGTGATGGGGCGTGATACCTTTGTCCAATTCCACCCACCACAAGATTTGCGCACCCTTATTACGGACCATCTTCAAGAAAACCCAGAGAATGCGGCTGTTTTTGAATCAGGGGCCATTGATTCAGCAAACACCGACTCAAAAAACACGAAAAATGACACTAAAAATAAAGCCGACATCGTGCCAAATTATGCATTGGTAGCAGCAGCTGATGGCAATCGTGAGCTGGTACGCATGTTACAGCAGCATCTCACGACTTATTTAGACAAGCAGCGTGCCAGTATGCTCGGCCCTGATTTGTCAGATCGCCGCAACTTGGTAGACAAATTGGTGTACTCGCCAGCGATCAAACACGCGATAGAGACTGAAGCCGCAGAAACGGGCACCAGTGTACGTGAGGCTCGTGTCTTGGCGAAAGGTTATGCCAATGAGATGGTCAATGATTACTCACACTCTATCATTCGCGGTTTTTATAAGTTTTTAACGTGGTTATGGACACAATTATACGATGGCGTAGAAGTTCATCATTTCGAGCGTGTGCGCGATCTTGCCACAGACTATGAGCTGGTTTATGTCCCGTGTCATCGTAGCCACGTTGACTATTTATTATTGTCTTACGTCATCTACAAGCGAGGGCTAAGCATTCCTTATGTCGCAGCCGGTGACAACTTAGATGTGCCAGTATTAGGTCCACTATTACGCGGTGCAGTGGCCTTTTATATTCGCCGCAGCTTCCGTGGTAATGCGCTTTATACAGCGGTGTTACGCGAGTACATGCACACCCTCATCACTCGCAACACGCCCATTGAGTACTTTATTGAAGGCGGTCGCTCGCGTTCAGGCCGCCTGCTGCCACCGAAGATGGGGATGCTGGCGATGACCGTCCACAGTCAATTGCGCCAGTCCAATAAGCCTGTGGTCTTCATCCCGACGTACATTGGTTATGAGCGCATTATGGAAGGCGGTACTTATATTGGTGAGCTAAAAGGTAAGCCAAAAGAGTCAGAGTCTTTGATGGGACTGCTCAAAGTTGGTCGTAAAATTGAGCGTATCTTTGGTAATGTACACTTGAGCTTTGGCACGCCACTGTACCTCAGCGACTTTATGCAAAAGTTCGATGTACCAGCCAATAGCCTACCTGCCGATCGTACCGACACCCCACTGGACGATAAAGCCAGTGCGATGGTCGATAATATTGGCGTAAAAGTCATGCAGCACATCAATAAAGCCGCGGTGGTCACGCCAGTGTCATTATTGTCATTAGTACTGCTGTCCGCACCCAAAGCCGCGTTAGATGAAAATAGTTGCCGCGAGCAAATCGCACTTTATCAAGGTCTTGCTCAGCAGCTGGCCTATTCAGATGACACTGTCATCACTGATATGACTCCGCAGCAAATCATTGATTATGGCATTAAATTAAAGCTCATCGAACGTACGCCGCACATCTTAGGCGACATCATTCAGGTTGCGGGCAAACAGGCGGCACTCCTTAGCTACTTCCGTAATAATATTCTGCATGTCTTCATCTTACTGTCTTTCTTAGCAGCTTTAGTTGCGCGTAATGGCCGCATAGAGCGCAGCCGTCTAAATAGTATTACTGAGCAATTGTATCCCTTCTTACAAAGCGAGCTATTCTTATATTATCCAGCGCATGGCTTAGCCGAAACCCTCAACAAAAAAGTCGATAGTCTGCTCTCTCATGGACTGATTGTAGAATTGGGTGATGGCGTACTCAGCGCTCCTGAGTCAAACAGTAAGTACTATCAGCAGCTGCAAGTACTGGCGACCCCAGTGGGACAGAGTCTTGAGCGTTACTTTATGACCCTTGCCCTACTCGCCCAGCAAGGCTCAGGAAATTTGACCGAAAACGAAGTCGTTGACTTGTGTCATCTGCTTGGTCAGCGCTTGTCTGTGCTCTATGCGGACGATATTCCTGACTTCTTCGACCGTGCTTTATTTACCAGCTTCATCAGTGCCTTGACTCGTCTCAATTACTTACAAAAAGATGATGAGACTGGCGTGTTAACCTTTGATCACCGTATTAACGACATTGCCCATCATGCCAAGTATGTCCTCACGCCTGATATGATGCAAATTTTGCAGCAAGTGGCAAGCTTAGATGAGACTGAAATCACTCATGCTATCACTGAGATTAAGAATAAAAAACAGCGCAAATTTGGACGTAAGCGTTAATTGATAAAGAGCGAGTCCGTGGTATTAAGCATAAAAAAAGACCTCTAATCGTTAGAGGTCTTTTTTATTGTGTCAGATTAAAGCTTTCATTTCAGCTTTTAAGCCGACACTCTAGTTAGAAATCTTTTTGTACTTCATGCGCTTAGGACTGGCGTCATCACCCATGGTTTTTTTGCGATAGGCTTCAAATTCAGTATAGTTGCCATCGAACCACACGGGACCCTCTTCTTCAAATGCCAAGATATGGGTTGCAATACGGTCAAGGAACCAGCGATCATGCGATACGACCATTACTGTACCTGGGAATACTTGAATCGCATCCTCTAGCGCACGTAAGGTTTCGATATCCAAATCGTTTGATGGTTCATCAAGAAGCAAGACGTTTGCCCCCTGCTTTAGCGTCTTCGCCAACTGCAGACGGTTACGCTCACCACCTGATAGTTGTCCAACGTGTTTTTGCTGGTCTGAACCTTTGAAGTTAAAGCGGCCAATATACGCACGGCTTGGCGTGGTGTAGTCGCCAACGGTTATGATATCAAGGCCATCAGACACTTCTTCCCACACGGTTTTATTATCATCTAAGTGATCACGTACCTGACCGACATAGGCCACTTTGACACTTTCGCCCAAATCGACTGAGCCGGTATCTGGGGTATCGCGCTCAGTAATCATGTTAAACAGTGTGGTTTTACCCGCACCATTTGGACCGATAATACCAACGATAGCACCAGCTGGCACGTTAAAGCTTAGGTTTTCATACAGTAAACGGTCGCCAAATGATTTGGAGATATCGTTTACTTCAATGACTTTATTACCTAGACGTGGGCCAGGTGGAATATAGATCTCAGAGGTCTCATTACGTTTTTGGAACTCTTGCGAGTTTAACTCTTCAAAACGCTGTACACGAGATTTGGATTTCGCCTGTTGGCCTTTTTGGTTTTTACGAATCCACTCAAGCTCTTTTTTCAGGGCTTTAGCAAAAGATTCTTCTTGCTTATTCTGCTGCTCAAGTCGGTTGTTCTTTTGCTCTAGCCACTCAGTATAGTTGCCTTCATACGGATAGCCATGGCCACGGTCAAGCTCCAAGATCCACTGAGCGACATTGTCTAAGAAATAGCGATCATGGGTAATAGCCACGATGGTGCCGCTATAGTTTTGCAAGAACTGCTCAAGCCATGCGACAGACTCGGCGTCCAAATGGTTGGTCGGCTCGTCCAGTAATAGCATATCAGGGCGTGACAATAACAAGCGGCATAGTGCCACACGGCGTTTTTCACCACCTGATAGTTTGCTGACATCCGCATCCCACGGTGGTAGACGTAGCGCCTCAGCGGCTTTTTCTAGCTGCGTATTTAAATTATGCGCGTCCCACGATTGGATGATGTCTTCCATCTTGCCTTGCTCTTCTGCAAGCTTATCAAAGTCAGCATCAGGTTCAGCATATTCTGCATAAATGGCATCGAGACGTGCGAGCGCATCTAATGCTTCGCGCATACCGTCTTCGACATTACCACGGACATCTTTGCTGTCGTCAAGCTGTGGTTCCTGTGGCAAATAGCCAACTTTGGTGCCTGCTTGCGCGCGCGCTTCACCGCTAAACTCAGTATCGACGCCAGCCATGATACGTAGCAACGTTGATTTACCTGAACCATTGATACCTAAAACACCAATTTTGGCACCAGGAAAAAATGATAGGTTGATATTTTTTAAGATTTCACGCTTAGGGGGAACAAGTTTTGACACGTTGTTCATCGTGTAAATATATTGAGCCATTAACACTCCGATAGACTGCATAGAAGAGAACAGCAAACGCAACTTAGCGATGCTGCTAAGCGTGCCGTACCTCAAAATCAGGGTTACAAATTATCAGTCATTATCGCATTGTGGCGCATACCCTGCAAGCTGACAGTTGCTTTACCCTGTGTTTTGCTCATTTTGTCATAGAGCCGCTTATTTTTTCTATTCAAGCTACCTGTTTTATTAACGCTGTCTGAGATCTAGGGCTAAACGATTAAACGGAATATTTTGACACACGGCAGTTTTTAACGACCATAAAAATAGCGCTAAAATTTTGCCAATGTAATCAATAGACATTAAGAATCTTAACAGTTGCCCTATCTACTCTTACGCTAAGCGTCTAGATTGTTGGCTACTGATACGCCATACTGGCCGTACTACCTAGCGTACCCTGACGATATCGCAATTGTCATAAAATGTCATGGTCGACTAAATAAACGATAAAAATTCGATAATAATAACCAATAACGGAGTGCCCTTATGAGCAGCCACATTTCTAAATCAAATCTAAATATTATTCACAATCAACCCGCAAAGCGTTTTGAGACCTCTATTGAGGGTCAGACTGGTTATATCAGCTATCAAGACCGTGATGGCAAACTGGTATACGATCACACGATCGTGCCACAACAACTTGGAGGCCGCGGGGTCGGTTCAGCTTTGGTCAAACATGCACTAGACTATGCACAGGAGCAAGACAAAAAGGTGATACCGCAATGCTCTTTTGTCTCTTCATATATCCATAAGCATCCTGAGTATCAGAATTTGCTGTAGCGCCTGATTACCTTATAAGCGTCTATTGAGTGATTGATACCCTAGGGGTTGATTGAAGTGTAAGCACTAATACGACATTGCTCTCCTATAAGTTGGCTTTCTATCCATGTGTATATTTATTCTTACACCTATGGCAAGATAGCACTATAGGCGGGCCTTCTTTTATGCGTTGCTCATGACAACAGCGGTGATTGTATTTGATAGCGCTAACACCGTTGATTTTCACCCCATATAATTTTAATAAACCAATCCACCATAACAATAAAGGTTATTAACATGAGTAGTTTATCTGACAAACAAATCAATCTGCAGTTAGAAGATCTAGCAGGATGGCAGCGTGATGGTAACAGCATCGTCAAAAGCTATCATTTTAGCGACTTTATTGAAGCCATGAGCTTTATGAACCAAGCGGCCTTTCACGCTGAAGCACTTGAACATCATCCTGAGTGGCAAAACACTTATAACGTGGTAAATGTACGACTGACCACGCACGATACAGGTGGCATTACCAGTTTGGATATTCGATTAGCGAAACGTATGGAGTACATTATCCAGCCCAAACGCTTATAGTGACGCGTTTAGACGGTTTATTTGCAACTTCCACAACTGTTTCAAAACCTGCTCTAGTAAAAAACCTGTTCCAATAAAAACTGCCTCAATAAAAAAGTCCTCAAATCAAATTGAGGACTTTTTGTTTTCTAAAAATATGTGCTCTGCCCTTACATCTTGCGACTTACAAACGCTACGATGAATAGGATGACGGCAACTGCCAATAAGATATAAGCCAAGTTAGCAGATAAGCCAGCGACGCCGCCGAAACCTAACAAACTTGCTAATAATGCGATTACGGCAAAAATAATAGCCCAGCGAAACATAATATTCTCCTCAAATTATTGTTAAAAAACCAGATGGATAAGCTTACACAGCAAATTTTAATCAAAATACGCGACTCAAATCATGCCTAGTAGACACTTACTACTGTCAGCTATTTTAATCCCTCTAATATCTATTAATACATCTACTAATACTTTTGATTAATACCGTCAATTTTTGTTTTTTTAATACTCGTTACGACTGCTTACGTCCATAGATTAGCAATGTTTATCTTCAGAAAACGTTCATTTTGGTAATAATGTCGGTGGGTTATGTAAAGTTTGTAGCAAACCTTAATATTTACCAGCTTATCTCGCTCTTTATAGCGCTTGTGTGTAGAGATGGTTAGCTCCTACTGAATAATTGTCACCTCTACCCTATAATCTGCTATAAATGTTGCTAGTCAGTTATGCCTGATACTGCTTAAGGACGTTACTTGCAGACGTTACTGACAGAAAGTCTCTGAAACTATGAAGGCAAATCAAAACCAAGCTGATAATGGCAATAGACCGAATAGATAAAGGTTTAAACCCCATGAGTATCTTAGCTCACGACTTAATTATCTATTCAAACACTTGCCATTAAAATACTTAATAAAGAAGGATGATAAATATGGATAACAATACGGACAGCTCAAAAAATATGGCAAAGGACAATATGGCAAAGAGCAATGATAAAAACCGTCCTTACGCAGTCGTGTTATATGGTGCGACAAGTTTTGTGGGTAAGATCACGGCGCATTATTTAACAGAATTTTTATCGAATGCTAAAGATAAGAGTGGTGCAAACGTTACTTGGGCGATCGCTGGTCGCGATGAGGAAAAACTGAATGAGTTACAGTCCAAGCTCGCCAGCAAAGTAGACATTATTATTGCCAACAGTAATGATGAAGCCAGCCTTGATGATATGACCAAGCAATCTCAAGTCATCATCTCTACCGTCGGTCCTTATCTCAAATATGGTGAGCCTTTAATCAAATCTTGTGCGGCCAATGGCACAGATTATGTCGACCTCACAGGCGAAGCTATTTTTATCAAAGACATGATGGACAAATATCAAGATATCGCTAAGCAAAGCGGCGCTCGTATTGTCAACTCGTGTGGCTTTGACTCTATTCCCTCAGACTTAGGTGTCTACTTTACTCAAACCCACGCAGAAGAGACGTTTGGTGAGACCTGTGATGTGATTCACATGCGCGTAAAAGCAGCAAAAGGCGGCCTATCTGGTGGTACCATCGCGTCGATGGCCACTATCTTTGAAGAAGTGGGAGAGGACAAATCACGTCGTAAGCAAGTGGCAAACCCTTATCTTCTGAACGATGATAAAGACGCCCCAAATGTGCGCCAAGACAATGTCAGTAAACCAGAATATGATAGCGAGCATAAACGCTGGTTGGCCCCTTTTGTCATGGCAAGCATCAACACCCGTATCGTACATCGCACCAACCAGTTGCTGGACTACGAATATGGCCGCGACTTTAAGTATGATGAAGCGATGTGGATGAAAGATGGGGTAAAAGGTCAACTATCAAGTTACGCGATGAGCGCAGGCTTATTTGGCTTTGCCACAGCGATGATGATCAAACCAAGCCGTGAATTACTGTCTAAGCATGTACTACCCAAGTCAGGCTCTGGACCATCGAAAGAAGAGCAAGAAAACGGCTACTTTGATATTCGCCTCTTTGGGCAAACCGCCAATAAAGAAACCATTCATACCAAAGTCACTGGGGACAAAGATCCTGGTTATGGCAGTACCTCACGCATGTTGGCACAAGCGGCATTGTGTTTGGCACAAGATGTCAGCAAAGATGATGTGGGTGGTGGTTTCTGGACGCCAGCTTCCGCAATGGGCGACAAGCTTTTAACCCGTTTAAAAGCGCATTCAGGTCTTAGCTTTGAAGTGGTTGATGAATAGAAGTTTCTAAATCATGACGCCGTATATTTTAATATTTATCCTTTTAATGACCGTATCTTGCTTACAAGATGCGGTTTTTTATTAAGAAGATTTTTGGTTTTCTACGTCTGATGTTAACAAATAATAATAACGTACTTTTTTGGTGAATGATGTTGCCCGTTTTCGATTTTTTAATACATTATGCTACACATTCCTAGCCTAATGTCACAGCCATATTGCAGCGAGTGCAGTAGGATTAAACAGGTTATGGCATTATTTTTACATCGTTACATTGTTACGTTGAACACCTTATTTTTGGTGAGTAGATCTATTCTGCAAAAGGTAGAGTCACCCTCCAAAAGTAAGTGTCTAAAAATAATCCACCGACTTTGTATCAATCAATGCCAATAAAATACGCCTGATAAAAAACATACTTTAAAACAACCAGCACTGTGTCAACTGAGCTGGTTGTCCTTGTAAAATTCGACAATCGGAAAATTCATTTATCATTGAGAGGGAACTATTATGAAACTCAACCTATTAACAGCTGCAATAATGACCTCAGGTCTTGCTATGTTTGCCAGCTCAGCCAATGCAGCCATGACCACTGATGGCCATGGTAATGTCGGTTATGACACCTATGAAGAGTGCGTCACAGCCGTCAAAGACGGTTCAGCCAAATTTTATACACCTTACACCTATCAAAACCCTAAACTACAAGCGGGTGAAGCCACCATCAAAAAAATGCGCTTGTCAGAAGTAACCATTCCTCAGCGGGTGGTTGATAACAACAGCTTGCGTACAAGCGACTACTCGGCAGGAGCGTGTGACTTGGGCGTTGGTCAATCAAACGGTCGTTATGGGGTTTCAGGGGCCTTAGTGGGTACATATGTCCCTATCGCAGCCGACATGCCAGTCAACGTTTATATGGATGCCGCTGGCAACCCAGTACGTCTAAGCATGCAGCAATGCGACAACCACTTTGGCAGTAAATTCCCCACACCAGTGGTCAGTGAAGTCAAAGCTCCAGAAGCCCAAATTGCTGTCACCGAAGTACGGACTGTAGAGCCTGTTGTCATCGAGACCACTCGGGTCATTCGTCCGGCTAAGTATAGTGTTAAAGAAGTCATCATTGCCCCAGAAGATCAGATACAACGTGTCAATACCACGCAAGGCACTGCCGTCGCTGTTGAAGGCGTAAATCGTACTGTTATCGTTGGTGAAGAAGCCGAGGCAGGCATCCTTGATAACACCGAAGTGGATCAAACTTTCCCAGTTATTCGTGTTCCGGATACCGATACCCAACAACGTGTGGTTGATCCAAACACTGGTAAATATATTATTGTTGAATAAATATTTAACAATAAGTTTAGTTTGAGTTTATGCAGATTAAGACAGCAATCGTTGCATAACGACACATTCACACATCAAACTGTTAGAAATTTAATGAGTTTACCACTGAAATATCAGCTGCATAGCTGATATTTTAAAAATAGTAATAACAATAAAACCAGTATAAAAAGGATGGCGTCAATGTACCCATTCATGGTTTAGACATTTATTCTCTTTACATATTTTGGAGTTATACTATGAAAACGAATACTTTATCGCTCATTATGGCCGCTGCTCTTGTTCTACCAAGTCTGGCTATGGCAATGCCTGTTAATAAAACAGAAGTGACGCCAGCAGATAAGCGGGTGTTACCAGTAGATAACACCCTACAAGCTAAAATCGAAGGCCCTAATGGTGAGTTACTTGCCACCCAACCGGGTGCAGTTGAGGTCAATAACGGCTCTGCGTTAGGAATGACTGATACAGCTACCTCAGCATCCGTCAATACAGGTAAAGTCACTCCTGCTGACATGCGCACCACACCTGCCCCAAATACATTAAAAGCTAAAATCCAAGGACCCGATGGGGAATTAATCGCAACCCAGCCGGGTGAAGTGGAGTTAAACAATGGCTCTGCGTCAGGAATGACTGATACAGCTGCCGCAGCATCCGTCAATACGGGTGAAGTCACCCCTGCTGATATGCGCAGCACACCAGCGCCAAACACATTAAAAGCTAAAATCCAAGGTCCCGATGGTGAGTTAATTGCTACCCAGCCGGGTGAGGTTCAGCTCAATGAAAGTCGCCGTCTTGTCGTACGATAACCTGTTTTGGTATTAACAGCACCTAAGCCAGTAACTATAAGCGGTTAGGTCTTTATAAGTTATCATGACGAATTAAAAAAGGCAGCCATAAGGCTGCCTTTTTGATTGCCCGTAATATTCATATATAAATATCACAAGCCACGAGCAGTAGTCATTATTTCTTCGCTTTAGTCACGCCCGCTTCTTTTAACAATGCCCCAAGGGTACCCATTTTGCTAGGCGCTTCAGCTTTTTCCGCTCTTGGCGCTTTGCTACGATGGTTAGCACTGTCTTTATCCTGAGCTTTACCACGCGGTTTGGACTGACGCTTGTCAGTTGCAGGGCGATTGCTGCGTGGACGGCTGTTATCCTCATTACCCGCACTTGCCGCAGAGGCCTTCGCTGCTGGACGCGCTGATTTTTCCGCTTCAGGTTTCATACTAAAACCGATACGACCACGTTTTTCATCAATGGAGATGACCCGCACTGAAACGATATCACCTGGTTTTACGCGGTTCATCGGGTCTGCGACAAAGTCATTGGCCATCTGGGAGATATGCACCAGCCCATCTTGATGGACACCAACATCGACGAAGCAACCAAAGGCGGTGACGTTAGTAACCACACCTTCTAACGTCATGCCTTCGCTCAGATCTTTAATACTATTTACATCATCACGGAAGTTAGCGGTCTTAAACTCTGGACGTGGGTCGCGTGCAGGTTTGGCCAGCTCTTCAACGATGGCTTTTACACTGACGTTATCGTCGTGAGCCACGAGCGCTGTTGTATCGATGGCATTTAATACCCCATCATTACCGATGACTTCTGGCAACGGCTTACCCGCTTGCGCCAACAAGCTATCGACGAGCGCGTAGCTTTCTGGATGGACGCCTGTTGCATCCAATGGATTGCTACCACCATAAACACGTAAAAACCCTGCTGCTTGTTCAAAGGTTTTTGCTCCTAAGCGCGGGACGTTTTTTAGTGACTCGCGACTATCAAAGGCACCATGCTCTTTGCGGTAAGTGACGATTTGCTGGGCGACATTGCGATTCAGGCCAGCAATATGCGCCAAAATAGCAGGACTGGCGGTATTTACATCAACACCCACAGCATTCACGCTGTCTTGCGTCACTTTATCCAAACTATCTGCCAACTGGTTTTGGTTGACGTCGTGCTGATACTGACCGACACCGATAGCCTTTGGATCGACCTTAACTAGCTCTGACAGTGGATCTTGCAAACGACGAGCGATAGAAACTGCCCCGCGAACGGACACATCTAAATTCGCCAACTCATCACTAGCCAGCTCACTGGCTGAATAGACGGAGGCACCCGACTCGTTTACGATAACCGCTTTGGCTGTGAGCGCATCGTTCGCGGCCAAAATCTCTTTAACCATCGCATCTGTTTCGCGACTCGCGGTCCCATTACCAATAGCAACCAAATCGACATGGTAGGTGCTTAACAACTTATCGATGACGGCTTTGGCTTCCTCCATTTTATTGTCAGGGGCAAACGGATAAACCGTCGCGACGACAGGCTTATCTTCGCTGTCTAACATGACATGACCTTGGGCATCGACGATGGCCATTTTTACGCCGTGACGGATACCCGGATCAACGCCTAAGATAACCTTGCGACCAGCAGGCGCTGACATCAGTAAATGCTGTAAATTATTGGCAAAGACCTCAATAGCATCTGCTTCAGCGGTCAAACGCTTCTCTGTTAATAAACGATGCTCAATGTGTGGACGCCATTTGTCTTTCCACAAGCTACCGGCCGCTTCTGCTAAAAACTCACGACGGGCGGCAGGCGCTTTGGCATCGACGTCGAAATGACTGATGATTTTTTCGATAAAGGGGGCATCTTCGCCCTCAATCTTTAGTCCCAAGACGTTTTCTTGACGGCCGCGTAGCATCGCAAGCAGGCGATGATTGGGTAGACGCGCAAGACTCTCGCTATGTTCAAAGTAGTCTTTGAATTTCTCACCGACTTCACGTTTTTCCTCACTGGCCACGCTCGATACGATACTGGCCGTTTTGGCAAAACCACTGCGCAAATGGTCCAGCAAGTCCAATGCTTGTGTCCATTCATCCACGATGATGGCCTGTACGCCAGCGAGCTGCTTGTCGATATCGCTGAAGTCAACTTCAATCTCATTACCACTATCATCGGTAATGCTAGATTGTGCTTGATAGTCGGCTAGCGCGTCCGTTGGGGTAATCTCTTGTGTGAGGATTGCTTGGGCGGCAACGTCTAGGCCGGCTGCACGTGCTTTGGCCGCTGGTGAACGGCGACGCGGACGATAAGGCAAGTAAATGTCTTCAAGCTCAAGTTTAGAGGTCGCATTATCAATGCGCGCCTGTAGCTCGGCGGTCAAATTGCCTTGCGTGCTCAGCAGCTCAGTAATTTTGAGGCGACGGGTGGCCAGGTCGCGCTCATAGTTAAGAGACTTCTCTAACGCTCGCAACTGGGCATCGTCAAGATTCTGCGTCTTTTCTTTGCGGTAACGGGCAATAAAGGGAACCGTCGCGCCTTCATCGTAAAGTTTGACAAACGCATTGACTTGAGCAGTCTTAATGCCAAGCGCGCGAGCAAGCTTGTCGTGAATATTCGCGTGTGTGGTTGCATCCAAAACCTGTGCATTTGTCGAGGTTTGAAATGGCGTTAAGGTATCAGTGCTACTCATATACGTATCAATCGTTGAGAAATGTAGTTTTGCATTATAGCAAAAGCTGCATGAATAAAAATCCTTTTTATCTTTTCGTTATTTATCACCCGTTTTATCGCAAAAATCGTCTGATATCATTAGTTTTGAAGCCCTGTTAAACAAACGCATACAGCATTTATCCTTATGAATGGTGCAATTATGACTGCAATCTTATACACTAAAGTATCAATAGCATAAATATTGGTCGCAGCTGACGCGTTGAACAATAGTACTCAAATTTTTGAGGTACTGAGATGGATCTTCATTTTTGGCTAATAATTAAGTAATGGCACTGTGTTTGCTCATGATTTTTTATACGTGATTTTTACCGATGACTTTTAACTATAATTGCTACTAATAATAATTTTTATAAGAGGATGCCTGTATGACAGATAACAATAGCCCTGACACTTTGACTCAGCGTATTTTAGTCGTCGATGATGATGCCCGTCTGCGCTCCTTGTTGCAGCGCTTTCTAGAAGATGACGGTTTTGTCGTTCGTACGGCACACGATGGCAGTCAGATGGATAAGTTGATGCAACGTGAGCTTTTCTCATTGGTGGTGTTAGATTTGATGCTTCCAGGCGAAGACGGCATCAGTATCTGTAAGCGTTTGCGTGAAGATAATGGTGATATTCCCATCATCATGCTCACTGCCAAAGGGGGTGATGCCGATCGTATCGCTGGTCTTGAAGCGGGTGCGGATGATTATCTGCCAAAACCCTTTAATCCAAAAGAGCTGCTGGCTCGTATCAAAGCGGTATTACGTCGCCAAAATCGTGAGCTGCCTGGTGCCCCAAGCCATCAACTTGAAGTGGTTGAATTTGGCCCATGGACACTTGATCTGTCAACTCGTACCCTCAAACGCGATGGCAACGTCGTCACTTTAACGACCGGTGAGTTTTCGGTGTTGAAAGCTTTGGTTCAGCATCCACGTGAGCCGTTGACTCGTGATAAATTAATGAACCTGGCGCGTGGTCGTGAATGGGGGGCAATGGAGCGCTCTATCGACGTACAAGTCTCACGTCTACGTCGCCTGATTGAAGACAATCCTTCGCAAGCACGTTATATCCAAACCGTGTGGGGAGTGGGCTATGTATTCGTCCCTGACGAAGCCGAAATTGACACGGATAAAAGTGAGTAACTACTTAATATCACCTTCTTTTAACGTCGCCTTCGCTTAGTACTGTGAATATATTAAAATCGTTAAGGTATTAGTAACATTAATATCATGAGCGCCCCTTTGAAAAAAACGACTGTTTTCCAAAACATACCCTGCACCTTGGTGACAGGGTTTTTGGGTGCGGGTAAAACCACGGTGATTAACCAGCTACTGGCTATCAAACCTGCCGATGCGCGCTGGGCGTTATTGATCAACGAATTTGGTCGTATCGGGATTGATGGCGCCCTGCTGGCAAGCTCGCAAGACAGGACGATTGAGCAAAATGACATTGCCATACGAGAAGTCAGCGGTGGTTGTATCTGTTGTACCAGCCAGCTACCCTTACAGATCGCTATTAGCCGTTTGCTTAGTGACCATCATCCACAGCGATTACTCATTGAACCCACAGGGCTTGCCCATCCACGTGAGCTAATACGCCAACTTGGGGCGCCGCATTGGCAGACAGCGCTAAAGATGCAGGCGGTGATCACCGTGCTGAGTGGCATGCAATGGCAGCAAGACAAGTATCGCAATCATAAAGGGTTTCAAGCGCACGTCCGTGATGCGGATGTATTGGTGATTAATCGTTACGCTCAATTAAGTAGTAGCGAAAAACACGCATTACAACAGTGGATAGCCAAGCTAAATTCGCAGGTAAACATCATTTGGGCAGTCTCTGAGCAAATTCCTTCTGATACCACAAACGCCTCAAATGCCTATCTAGCAGCGCTAGGCACTCAGTTGAACGCACCAAGCCATATTCTCGCCCAGCACCGCACTGTGAATATCAGCCGCCCTCAACCATCTTCTGTCAGCTTTCAGCCACTGAACACGGCTTTGTCGTCTATTTCGCCATTAAATCCTGCGCAAGCTAATAACGATGCTGAGACCAGCTCAGATCTTGAGCTGCCTTATCGTTATCATGAAAAACAGCAAGACCTACAATTAGCAGGTTGGCGGTTGCCAGTACAGTATGTGTTACAGGCAGAAGATCTACAAGAATGGTTGTTAACGCTACCAAGCTGGCAACGTATCAAAGGTGTCGTGCACACTTCTGATGGTTGGCTACAAATCAATTTTACCCCTGATAGCTTAACCACAAGCACCATCAGCCCGCAGGTTGATAGCCGACTAGAGGTTATTCTACAGCTAGATGACAGCGATAATCACGCAAGCAACACCGCTTTGGAGAATGAAGGAATAGAAAACACGCTGACTTCGCCCACGTTACCAGAATTATCGTCTTCTATAAATTGGGAAGCCTGTGACCGTGAACTGATGGCCTTGGTTATATAGTTTATAGGCAGAATACAGACGCTCGCCACAGCGGAAATACGAGATCCATTACAGAAAAGCAATTACAAAAAAGCACCCTGCTATGTAGATTAGCAGGGTGCTTTTTGATTAACGTAATTGGCTGTCTTTACTACCACGTCGATTGAACAACTCCGCAGCTCTTGCCTCTTGCTCAAGCTCAGTTTGACAACTGACGCAGTGTTGTATGCCCGGCACTGCTACGCGCCGCGCTTCTGGAATGGGATTGCCACATTCATCACAAAACTCCGCGCTTTCGCCCTTGGGTATCGCACTACGCACACGATCTAACGCATCATTGACCGTTGCATCCATTTGTTCGTGCTCAGCACCATCTCTTGACCAGCCACCTGCCATAATCCCATCCTATTTATTTTTTAATGATCATTGCTTTATAGATAAATTCTTTAATAACAAATAGATGGGGTGGTTATTGCTAATTACAATATGCAAATAACAAATGTGTTTGAACGATTAGTGAGAATTATATTTAGGGTATTTACTTTTTAAGAGTGTATGCCTAAAACCTTCTACTCAGCGTTGCCACCCTTCTGTTTTCATGATTTTTTGTCCTTTTTTAGTGATTAAAAAGTTAAGAAAATCTTTTGTTTGAGGATCAGCTTTTGGTGATACAACGATGTTTAAATCACGCCAGATAGCTCGATCCTTATCTATACTAACCATGTCCATATCTTTGGAATTATTAAGCGGCCAATTCGGCCAAGTTATCCAAGCATCTGCTTTTTCATCTTTAAATGCTTTAAAACTGGCTCCAGATCCTAAAGAATACGCTACTATATTATCTCGAAAACGAGCAATATCGTTTAAGCTTCCTTTGCGTCCTGCGAGATCCTCCCAAACTCCAGTACCCGAAGTGTTATATGTTCCTTTACCTTCGGTCACAACTATTTTAATCCCCTTAGCTAATAAATCATCAAAGCTACGTATATTTTTAGGATTTCCTTTTTGTACAGCTATGATTGCTGGTCGGATATAAATGGGTTCAACTTTTTCATGATCAAAAGTTTCGTATGTCTCAAGAAATGCAGTCATTGATTGCTCAGAAGTTCCCCACAGAGCATCGGCATCAGCTTGAGCGTCAGCCGACCATTTGTCTTCAGGTCCTGCTATTAATTCTACCTTGGTACCACCTTGCTTTTCCCAGACATCTGCCACTTTTCTTAAAGCGGTATGTGGGCCACCTGCTCCATACAGCTTTATGACACCATCCTGAGGATTGTGCTCGATGGAAGGATCAAAAAGCGTGGTTTGCGCAAAAGCTGAAGTACAACTTAGCAGCACACATGCAGCAGCAATGGACTTATTCATAAGTATTATCCTAAGTAAAAATCATTGGTAGTTTTGACAAAAAACAGAGTCGTATTTACTATAAAACAGATATCTTGCTGTTGGTATATATTTTTTGTAGCTTCTATTAGCACATCAAGCAACTAAAGAAAATTTATACCAGTTTCGCATCCTAGTACGACGCATCTATTTCATTTAGTATCAACTATAGCTACCCAAATTACTTTTACGCTTTGTATTCATGCAAGTTTAAGTAACACCTCTTAATCTTTTGGCTGTAGCTCAACCACTTGCCCGCGTACACCAATACTTTCGTTACTCATCAGACAGACGTAGCCTGCCATGATGTCTTCAGGCGTTTTTAGGCTCATAGGATTCTCACCAGGATACGCATGGGCGCGCATATTGGTACGCGTGCCACCAGGATTGACGCAGTTAAAGCGTAAGTTTGTGGTATTTTGCGTTTCTTGAGTAAATATATCGCTCATACCTTCCACCGCTTGCTTTGAGAGCGCATAAGCACCCCAAAAAGCGCGAGGATGTGTACCAACCGTGCTAGACGTAAAGACGATAGAGCCATTAGCAGCGTCTTTAAGTAGCGGTAGTAGCGCTTGGGTGAGCATAAAGGTCGCGGTAAAGTTAACCTTCATCACTTGGGCAAACGTGTCAACGTCGTACATCTCAAGCGGTGTCAGCTGTCCTAGCATCCCAGCATTGTGCAAGATACCATCCAACTGTCCGACTTCTTTGTGTATCAGGCCTTCTAGCTGTTGCATTTCGGCATAGGTGGCGCCTTCTAAGTTCATCGGCAGCATGGCTGGTTGCTTGCCACCAAAGCTCTCAATTTCATCATAGACGTACTCAAGCTTACTGCTGGTACGTCCCAATAGCAAAACAGTAGCACCATAACGAGCATAGGTTAACGCTGCTACACGACCAATACCATCACCTGCACCCGTCACCAAAATAGTTTTACCATCTAGACAGTTATTAGGTGGCACAAAACTACGAATGTCCTCATGAGTTAAAGGTTGCACAGAGTTTTGGGCGGTTTGTTGATTGTCGGCCTGCTGAGCTGGCGGATTGGTAGGGTTACTCATGTTGTCACTCATGTTATTACTCACGGCTTATCGTTTCATGGTTGGGATGCAAAATAGCGATGGCAGCTAATGGAAAATACGGATTTATAGCAAACTGTTTTATAGATATTCAAACTTACCAGAAGACAGCAATAACGTATTTAACTGTGCAGGAGTATCGACAATATGGTCAGCGCCCCATTTCTTTAGGTTTTTTTGATCTTCAGAAGGAATATAACCATAAGCGGCTAAAATCGTTGGCATGCCTGCCGCATTACCCGCTTCAATATCCCGTATATGATCGCCGACATAAAGGACGCAACCAGCCGCTCCGCGAGGGATACCAAGCTTCTCTAAGGCCATATACATCGGCTCTGGATCAGGTTTGGAGCGCGACACATCATCAGGGCAGACCAAAGCAGCACAGCGCTCATCTAGCTGCATGATGCTTAGTAGCTGCTCTGCCAAATAACGCGGCTTGTTGGTGACGATACCCCATGGCACGCCTTTTTCTTCAAGAGTCGTCAGTACCTCTTCTAACTCACTAAACACACAACTATCGACACATATCGCAGCTTCGTAGTCGTCTAAAAACTGCTGGCGAAAATTAAGTAACGCGTCCTCACTGACCTCAAGCTGGTCGTTGTGTCGTAGCATCAACTGCACCATGGCCGACGCACCCGCCGAGACTTGCTCACGGATCTCTACTTCAGACGGCGCATGCCAATCATTTTCGCGACTCATGTTACCAATGATACGGACAAAGTCAGCAGCCGTATCGATCAGTGTCCCATCAAGGTCAAATAAAACCGCTTTTACAAATTGGGCCATAATGAGTACTCTTAAAATTGATAACGTGTTTAATGAAATATGATGGCGTACAAAGGATTAAGTACAGCCTTAAGCCAGAGGTTTTTGTACTGCCAGCATATAATTGACATCGACATTCTGTGCCAGCCAATAGCGTTTGGTCAGTGGATTATAATGCAGACCAATGATATCTTGCCGTGTAAAGCCAGTATTGATAGCCATCTTATCTAGCTCAGCTGGGGTAATAAATTTGGCATAGTCATGTGTACCCCGATCAAGCAAGCGTAAGACATACTCTGCGCCAACGATGGCAAACAGATATGATTTAGGGTTACGATTAATCGTTGATAACACGCAAACGCCGCCTGGGGCTAATAGATCAAAACAAGCCTGCACAATCGAGCTTGGATCAGGCACATGCTCTAGCATCTCCATACAAGTCACCACATCAAATTGACCCGCATGCGTTTTTGCCAGCGTCTCAACTGGAATGTGCTGATAGCGTAACGTGTGCTCTAAACCGCTTTGCTCTGCGTGCAGCGCCGCCGCTTTTAGGTTTTCAGTACCCAAATCAATACCCGTGACATCCGCACCGCGACGTGCCATTGATTCCGACAATATACCGCCGCCACAGCCAACATCAAGCACCTTTTTGCCAGTAAGTCCCGTCGTCGCCGTTTTATGGATATCTTGACGAGCGTTGTCGTGTTGATAACCACGCTTAACGTTTTCCTCTATCCAATTTAAACGGAGCGGGTTGATTTCATGCAAGGTCGCAAACGCGCCAGTATTGCTCCACCACTCACTAGCCAACTTGTTAAATTTTTCAACTTCGCTAGGATCTACATTAATGGCAGTTGTTGTATGATCTGTATCATTGAGATTGCTGTTCGCTGGCTCCTCCGAAGAAGGCGCAGAAGATAGAGCTGAGCTCATAGCGTTTTTCCTTTATGGTCATTATCATTATTATCATATAAAGTGCACAATTATGTGAGCAATATTAGCATGAGAGCGGCCACTTTGTCGTGCGTACATCGTCACCGATTGTGAATAGCTTAAACGTTTATAACGTCTGTCACGCTTATAAGAAGTACGCTAGAAAAAATCGTACCAGTAGTCGGTTTCTATCAATATATTGATTTTAGCGGTCTTCGGCTATAGTGACTCTCTGACACCATTCCAATGCTAGACAATAAAGTATATGAAAAAATACGATCATAAACGAGCAAAACTCAGGCTTAATCAAGGTAAGAGACCGTAAGAAACGTACCTTAAATAATAGCTCACAGCTTTACAACCATCAGTTAAGAATCGGATTCACAAGCGCATAGGTTTTACGTTATCATAGGCAGCACACTATTATCGTTTTGATACGCTGTTTATCGCTCGATAATACTTGACGCTCTATCGTTTATGCATTTAAACCCTAACGAACCCTAAGTCTTCACACCTCAAGGATAAAGTATGAAACGTGTCATCACACTGACTGGTCTGGCCATGGCCATTGGACTTGCCACTATGGGCGCACAAGCTGCGGACTATGTCGCTGGAAAAGACTATCGCGTGCTAGACAATCCAGAAAAAATCAGCGGTGATGCTATCATTGTTCGTGAGTTTTTCTGGTACGGTTGCCCCCATTGTAATGTTCTGAATCCGCATATGGAAAAATGGGCAAAAACCAAAGACAAAGATGTGGCATTTTTTAAAACGCCAGCCGCGCTCAATCCTGTTTGGGAAGCCAACGCTCGTGGCTTTTATGCCGCTCAGCTACTAGGGTACGAAGACAAAACGCATGACGCCCTATTTGATGCCATTCACAAAGATGGCAAAAAGCTGTTTGATCAATCCTCATTAAGCAAATGGTATGCATCAAAGGGTGTTAATGAAAAGAAATTTAACAGTCTTTATAACTCATTTGCTGTGGGGACAAAGATTGGCCGCTCACAAGCAGGGGCTAAACGCTACCAGCTTTCTGGCGTACCAGCAGTAGTCGTCCAAGGCAAATACGTGGTGACTGGTGAAAGTGCTAAAGTACCCAAAGTCGTTGATTATTTAGTCGATAAAGCCCGCGCTGAAAAGAAATAATTCAGCCTTCCTCAAGTACTTGAGACACGTTTATCAGCCAAGGTCAAAAAAGCCAATCATTCAATGATTGGCTTTTCGTATTTTAGTACACCAGCAACAGTCATGAGGTCATCTGGCTAAATCGCAAACCAAACCACCGTAGCATCTAATCACTGGCATTTTATCGCTACTTCTTTAATTGCGATAAAATAGCCACTTCACGAATATAACTCGCCAAATCTTCTTTTGACTCTGCCATGAGCTCATCATCTTGCGTGTGTTTGGCGTATTCAATCCACAGCAGCAACTGATACATACTGTTGTGCTCAGAGGCTTTGTACTGCTTGACAAACTGTTTGAGCGTTCCTTCATCATTGATGTTGAGGCGCTCATACCAGCTTTCTATCTTTGAGATTTGCTCTTTTGGAAAATATGCATCAAACAACGCTTTTACCAATTCGTGGCGATTTTCTTCGCTGATAAGCTTGCCGACCCGCTTGGTCTGGCGATTACGCGCATTGGCACTGGTAATATCAGCCAACGCCATCAACTCTGCCATAAAATAATCACTAGCTGGCAAGTTTTTTAGCTGTTTTTTCGATAAGCTGGCAAGCGGTATCGACAATTGTTGCAAGCGCTCATGGGCTTTTTTGAGTTCTGTGCGCGAAACGCGCATATCCTGTTCTGACCAGTCAATCATAAAAGCTTTCCAAAATAATAAATAATAAAATTAATAGTTTTTGATGACTACCAATAACTACCAACGATCTTTTTCACGGTGTTTTGCCAGCACTTTTATACCTTGCGGCATAGTGTCGGCAAGACGACGTTGTAAATTATCGGTGATGAATACTGAACGATGCTTACCACCTGTGCAACCAATCGCCACTGTCACCGTGTGACGATTATTGTGTAAAAACTCTGGTAACCAACGTGTTAAAAATTTATCGATATCATCCGTCATCTCCGCCACTTCTGGACAATCTGCAAAAAAGGCGGCAACTTCTGCATCCAGACCTGTCGCCGTACGTAGCTCAGGATTCCAATGCGGGTTGGGCAAAATCCTCACATCGAACACAAAATCAGCATCGATAGGACTGCCGTATTTAAAGCCAAAAGACAGCAAGTTAATGACAATCTGATTGTCGACACCGACATATTCACGTAAGTTATTTTTTAACTGGTGGATATTCAGATTACTGGTGTCAATTCTGATATCGGCGTATCCGGCGATCGGTTCTAACAGCTCACTCTCTTTTTTGATCGCCGCAGGAAGATTAAAAGCCACATACTTTGCGATGTCGCTATTCTCCTCTTGCAACATCAAAGGATGTACACGGCGAGTCGCACTAAAGCGTGCTATCAACGTACTCTCTTGGGCCGTCACGTATATCATATTTACCGCATGTGTCCCATATGTCTGTCTTAGGGACTCATGCATCTCTGCAAAGCTGGACAGATCAGCACGTGGTGTGCGGATATCGACGCCGAGTGCCACACGGCGAATCCCACTTTCATTGACCAGTTTATGGGCAGCGCTGGGTAATAAAGATAATGGCAGATTATCAATAGAGTAATACCCTAGATCTTCTAACACATTCAGTACTGAGGTCTTACCTGATCCTGAAAGACCTGATACGACTAAAATACTGAGCGCATCGGCAGGTGCGGACGTGTCTGCTACCTGCCTGTCCTGATCGTTACTGTTATCCTGACTTACGTCCATGATCCACCCACCCTAGTCCATTGCATCCTGCAAGTTACTCTGTCACAACGACTGATTTATTACCACTAACTGACTAACTGGTTGTCTAACAAGCGTGCCCGTCCTAACCAAGCAGCAACCAGAATAATCAAATTCTTATTTTCTGCATTAAACATCGCACCAGTATTAACCAGCGAATCTAGCGCGTCGGTTTTTATGTCTAGATAATCAATCGTAAAACCTGCATCAGTGATACGGTTACGAGTTTCTGTTAATAAGGACTCAACCGCTTGCTGACTGTGCGCATTATTTTTTAACTGCTGTGCCAAATGTTGTAGCTCTTGATGTAACACAGGTGCTATTTGACGCTCAGCTACACTTAAGTACTGGTTGCGCGATGATAATGCCAATCCATCAGCAGCACGAACAATAGGGGCACCAATAATCTCAATGGGATAGCTCAAATCACGCACTAATTGCTTGATAATCGCTAACTGCTGATAATCTTTTTGTCCAAAAACAGCAACATCCGGTTGGACGATATTAAACAACTTAGAGACCACAATACCAACGCCATCAAAATGTCCAGGACGCGACTGACCACATAACTGTGTCGTAATAGCACCAGCCAGCACAGACGTCGGTGGTGGCAAGACAGGATACATCTCATCGACAGTGGGAGCAAAAACATAGTCGGCATCTACCGTTGCCAGTTTTGCAACATCCTCATCTAGCGTACGTGGATAGCTATCAAAGTCTTCGCCCACGCCAAACTGAGTGGGATTGACAAAGATACTGACCACCACGATATCAGCCTGCTGCTTGGCAATTTTGACCAGCTCAAGATGGCCATCATGCAGATTACCCATCGTTGGCACTAAAGCGATACGCGTAGGGCTAGCCTGTCTGTCATTTTGTATACCACGATAAGACTGCAAGGCTGTGCGCAGTGCTGAGATGTGCTGATAAATCATTGGCATGGTTCAATATTCTTCTATTTCAAATCTTGCATCAGATTAGCTAAATTGGTGCTGTTCAGTGGGAAAAGAGCCTTCGCGTACGGACTGCTGATAAAGCATGAAGGCCCCTTCGATACTGCGTTCAGCATTACGCTCATCCGTCAAAAAATCATGTACAAAGCGTGGGACACGGCCATGGACCATGCCCAGCATGTCATGCATCACCAGTACTTGACCATCTGTGTCTGCGCCAGCGCCAATCCCAATCACAGGTACGGCTACCGCCTCTGTCACTACTTTAGCAAGCTCAGCTGGCACGCATTCTAGTACCAGTAATGCTGCACCAGCAGCGACGACCGCTTTGGCATCCGCTAGTAACTTATCAGCCGCTTCGTCACCGCGACCTTGGATTTTATAACCGCCAAAGACATTGACCGACTGCGGCGTCAAGCCTAAATGCACACAAGTTGGCGTGCCCGCTTGTGCTAAGGTCGTGACGAGTTCACAAAGCTCACTACCACCCTCGACTTTAATCACATGGGCGCCGGCTTGCATCAACCGGCGACTATTGGTCACGGCTTCTGGCAGCGTCACATAACTCATAAAGGGCAGGTCCGCTAAAATCAATGCGTGCTTATTACTACGGGCAATATTGGCAGTGTGATAAGCCATATCGTCGACGGTCACGGGCAACGTTGAATCGTGACCTTGTACCACCATGCCCAAACTATCACCAATTAAAATCGTATCAATCTGCGCCTTGTCCATCATTCGTGCAAACATTGAGTCATAGCACGTCAAGCAAGTAAACTTGGTACCGTCTTTTTTAAATTTATTTAAAGTAGATAACGTCGTCATATGACCCTCAATTAATCTGTGCTGCCTTGAACTATCAATACCCTAACTGTAGGCCGCTTATTTTAAAACCGATACAGCGCGACTGGAATGTATTTTCTGTCGCTTCTGTGATAGCAGTCGAGCGTGGCTACTAACATATCGATTTTATTTCGAACGGACTATAGCATTTTTCCTATGATTAAGAAGCTGCTCAGGAACTTGATAACCGTTTTAAGTCTGTCCAATCTGTACTCTTTGGATACTCATCTATTGATTTTCCTGCAATGGTTAGATTTGGTGCCAACTCTAAGAGCGGTATCAATACAAAATTACGCTCAGGCAATCCAGCATGCGGTATCGTTAGCTTAGGATCCATCATTTGTGTGTCGCCGTACAACAAAATATCCACGTCAAGACTACGCTCGCCCCAACGTCTCAAGCGCGCACGCTTTGCCTGCTGTTCTAACTGCTGGCAAAACGCAAGTAACTCAAACGCTGTCAGCGTCGTCTCAAAACCAGTCACTGCATTGATAAAATCAGGCTGATCTTGCGGCCCCATAGGTGCTGATGCATAAAATGAAGACACGCTAACTTTTCGTATCTGCTTATGGTCTCGCATGCCTGCCACTGCTTGCTGCAAGTGCTCTATAGGTGAACCCAGCTCATTAGATAGATTACTACCCAAGCCGACATAGCAGGTTACCCAAGTACCATTAACCGCACTACTACCGCTAACGAAAGCAGGTTTTTTATTGCCAGGCATGGCACTATTATCAAAGCTACTCATCGTTTCACCACCTTACTCACCTATCTGTACTCTACACTAATAACATTACGCCTTCTCAGGGCTGGGTTGGCGACGGCGACGCTTTGATGGCACAGGGCCTTTATTGCCGTTCGCCTTTATAGCCGCAGTCTGAGTACGAGCCGCTTGATTGGTTTTAGCAGATTTTGCGGTGGTTGCTTTGGCGGATTTTTTAGCGTCAGCTTTATCAGTCGGTTGCACCGCGGGCTTAGGTTGCTTTTTTGCATACTTCGTAGGCGTTTGCGCTTGCTTGTCATCACCTGGCGTCTCGACACTGCTCGTACTATCGACAGAGGGCTGACGACGGCGGCGCTTATGCGGAATCGGCTCGTTATTCATGCTGACTAGTGCAGGCGATCTTGCTACCGAACGCGTCGTAGGTGCCGGTTTAGCCGCTGACTGCTGGTCGTTAGACAACTGGGCAGTATTTGAGCGTTCACTTTTAGTAGCAGATTTTGCCATCTGACTATTTGGCTCTTTTTCAGCCGGTGCCTGCTGAGTGGCTGCTTTTTTCTGCGTTGTCGCCTGATTACGCTTGGGCTGTGAGTCTTTGTCATTAGGTAGTTGCTTTTGCAGCGGTGGTACGACTTTTTCATGCTCTATGACAAACAAGGGCGCAGGCTTTGCATCACGGCGTTTGTTTGCCGATTGGTTACTGCTAGCTAGAGACAACTGCTGTAGCTGAGCAAGCTCACTACTGTCTTGTTTTACCTGCTGCGTCATATGCGCTTTGCTATCATTACGACTAGCGTTAGATTGGCTTGCAGCGCGGCGACGGCGTGCTGGGACATTTGCTGGATCGTTTAGCATTGTCTGTTTATTCCCACTCTTCTCCATACTATCCTTAACTTGGTTTGGCTTTGTACTGCTTTGATGAGAGGTGGAATTATCAGTGGTATTTACTTCTGGTTTTTGCCGATTGCGACCACGACCACGCTGCCCCTTTTTATAAGCGCCTCGGCGAATATTTTCATCAAACTCATCAATCGCTTGCTGTTGTTCTTGTTCAGACAAGGTCTGATACGTTTGCCACCAGTCGCCCATGCCATTGGTCGACTCTGACAGGGGATGCTCGGCATCACCGCACTGCTCACGCAATAACAAAAAGTCAAAACCCGCTCGGAAGCGTGGGTGCTCAGAGAGTTGGACAATTTGTTTGCTACGCGGGGCGGCAAGTCTCGGCTGCAATATCCAGATATCACGGATAAACTGCTCAGCAAATTTGGGAATCGCCGTCTTAATACGTTGACGATCGATGACTTTGGTAGCGGCATGCATCTGTGCTTCAGCGAACGGCATATTGCGCTTTTTGGCTTTTGCCAATTGATGCAAGTAATTTTCCCACAGTAGCGCCGCATAAAAGAACGCAGGATTGATGCTCTTGCCCGCCGCAATACGTTTGTCGGTATTAATCGCTACTTGGTTCACTAAGGCGCTTGGCTCAGACGGGGGATAAATGATTAAGCTATCAATCGCACCCGACTCAAACAATAATGGCAATAACGGCACCAGATAGCCGCCCGTAAACATTTTTTGCGTCTCATCATAGAGACGATGCGGCGATATCTGCTCAAGCAGCGCCCAATTACCATCATGAAACTGCGATGCCAGCGCGTCATCAAATTCAAAGCCCAACTTGGCTTTAAAACGTAGCGCACGTAACAACCGTACTGGATCTTCTTCAATCCGTACAGGCGCGTTGCCCAACAGACGAATGATTTTATTATCAATGTCTTCAAGCGCACCGCAAAAATCGTGAACCACCCCTTTGAGCGGCTGATAATAAAGCGCATTGATAGAAAAGTCGCGACGAGAGAAATCTTGTTTGATGTCCCCCCAAACGTTGTCACGCAGGATCATACCGTCTCGATTGGTATTGGCATCACTGGTTGGTGGGCCACGAAAAGTCGCCACTTCAATCAATTCTCTGCCTGAATACACATGCGCTAATTGAAAGCGGCGACCGATAATACGGCAACGCTTACCAAAAACATCTTTGATTTCATGCGGCTTGGCGTCGGTGACGGCATCAAAGTCTTTCGGGCGTAGACCCAATAAGGTATCGCGCACACCACCACCGACGATATAGGCATCAAACCCAGCTCGGGTCAATGTGGCAATCACTTCAGTAATGGAATTGGGTAATTCAGATTTATTCAGTTCTAACTGCTTGGCGGCACGCTCGGCCATGCATCTACTCCTCGCCGGTATTCTTTGACCACCTCTGACGAACACAGCGTTTATCAGGCGGATGTACCTGCTAGTTTAACAAATTTTGGGCGTGCTGGGTGTGTTATGACATCTACTTACGTGCTATTTTGTCAATATTGGGCTGATTGCTGCAAAATAGGGCGATCAATCCTGCACGCTTAAACGTTCTCGATTTTTCTCGACGGTTTTTGTACCGATCCCTTTGACTTTTGTTAATTCATCGAAGGTTTTAAAATCGCCAAACATCTCACGGTATAAAACAATTGCCTGTGCTTTACTGCTGCCAATACCGTTTAAAGACACCAACTCACCTTCGCTAGCACGATTGATGTTAATGATCTTTTGCTCACGCGCTTGTATGGCTGACGCTTCTTTTGCGAGCAAATAGTCATAGGCACGCTGAGGACTATCGAAACAGGGCGCAGCGTTAGCACTAATAGGCATCATAGCGACGCATATGAGTCCCACAAGACCAAGAGCCATGGTGAGTGTCACCGTCGTTGTTGAGCTAACAGACGAGGCTTTATGATGAACGTTCATGTCGTTTGGCCGCTTCCCACAATGCATCCATCTCTGTGATATCGCTGTCCTCTAAACCCTTGCCAGCCACTGCTAGCTGCTCTTCGATGTAACCAAAACGTGATTTAAACTTATGCACGCAGGTCAAGGTGGCGGTTTCTGCATCTAGGTTCAGTTTACGAGCGACATTGACGAGCGCGAACATACAATCGCCCAGCTCTTTTTCTATTTCTCTGATGTTGGCTTTGATTTCAACGTTGGACTTATTTGTGAGCTCAGCCTTTAACTCAGCAACCTCTTCATCCAACTTATCAAAAGCCCCGCTGACACCGTCCCAATCAAAACCCAATGCTGATGCCTGCTTTTGTACATCCTGTGCTTGCATCAAAGCGCTACCTGCTTTGACTTCATCTAAACGGCGTGGCGTTTTGCCGCGTGCTAGGCGGGCTTGCTGCTCCTCTGCTTTAATCTCATCCCAGCGTACTTTTACCGCAGCATCATCTTTGAGCGTTTCGGCTTCAAACACATGCGGATGCCGGCGAATCAGCTTCTCTTGTAAAGTGGTAATGACGTCCTTCATATCAAAGCGGCCTTGCTCAGCGTACATCTGACAATGAAAAACCACTTGCAGTAGCACATCACCAAGCTCACCTTTGATATCCTCATCGTCATCGCTCTGGACAGCCTCGCCCAACTCATAGGCCTCTTCAATGGCATACGGAATTAAGCTATGATTGGTCTGTTTTTTATCCCATGGGCAATCGGCACGCAGCCGCGCCATCAACGCTAGAAGATCTGCCAGTTGCCCGCTTGCGTCTGGCGTCCCTTGCGCGGGTTTGGGTGCTTTAGTGGTATTGTCTATTATACTCATAAGGGTTGCTCTTATAATTTAACGTTTTTTCAGACAGTTAATGATAGTGTATCATTGAACCCTGATAGACTTATCATTGTGCTATTTACTTCTTCATTTTACCATTGCTCACACGCAAGGAAACTTATCATTATGTCCACTTCAGCGAACACTGGCTATCAACCAGCAGCGGAATTCAGTCCCATTACTATCGATTCGTTTAAGGCTTATGATATACGCGGTGAGCTTGGGGTCAATCTCGATGAAGACATTGCTTATCGTATAGGACGAGCCTTTGCACAGATATTGTCTAGGCGCTATGACACCATGGCTGACACCCAAGCCAGCGACATGAGCAGTCTACAGCCTGTTATCGTTATTGGTAGCGACATTCGCCATTCAAGTGAACCATTAAAACAGGCCACTATTACTGGTATGCTAGACGCTGGCGTTGATGTCATCGATTTGGGTATGACCGGTACAGAAGAGGTGTACTTTGCCACCAGTCATTATAAAGCGTTAGGCGGCATTGAAGTCACAGCAAGTCACAATCCCATTAATTACAATGGCTTAAAGTTGGTGAAAGAGTATTCAAAACCAATCAGCGCCGATGATGGTTTGGCAGAGATTCAAGCACTGGCAGAGTCTGGATTGTTTACTACGGATAAGCCATCCGGCAACTTGCAGCTATTGACAGATAAAAGCCCTTATATCAATCACGTGATGAGCTTTATCGATACTGATAAACTCAAACCGCTAAAACTGGTGATTAATTCAGGCAATGGCAGCGCGGGTCCCGTGGTTGATTTATTGACCGACAAGCTGAGACAAGCGGACGCACCAATTGAGATCATTAAACTCCATCATACCCCTGATGGTAGCTTCCCTAACGGTATTCCCAATCCAATGATTGCAGCCAATAGAATCGCAACTCAGCAAGCCGTGTTAAAAAACAATGCCGATCTTGGTATTGCCTTCGATGGCGATTTTGACCGTTGTTTCTTGTTTGATGAAAATGGCGAGTTTATTGATGGCAGCTACGTGGTGGGTATGCTGGCACAAGCATTTTTGAATAAATACCCAGCTGAGTCGATCGTCTATGACCCAAGAGTGATCTACAATACCGAGGCGGTGGTTAAAGAATACAAGGGTAAGGCCGTTATCAGTAAGTCTGGACACTCCTTTATCAAGCAAGTCATGCGTGATTCTGGGGCAGTGTATGGGGGCGAGATGTCCGCTCATCACTATTTTCGTGACTTCTTCTATTGCGACAGCGGTATGATTCCATGGCTACTCACCATTGAGTTATTGTCTATTACAGGTAAAACATTGTCTGAGTTGGTCACAGGCTATATCCAAGCTTACCCCAGCTCAGGCGAGCGAAACTTTCGCCTCACCACTCACGATGCGCCCACCATTATTAGCGCTATTGAAAGTAAGTTTGGCCCAGAAAACCCCACTAAATCGACACTGGATGGCCTCAGTCTCAATTTCGGTGATTGGCGTTTTAACTTACGCGCGTCGAATACTGAACCGCTTATCAGGCTCAATATAGAGAGTCACGGCGATGCAGCATTGTTAGCCACCAAGACTCAAGAGATTGAGCAGTGGTTGGCAGTACAAGGAGCCATACCAGCTTAAAGTTATACAGTCAGTTCAAGATAAAAAACCCTTTAAACAGTATTTCTAAAGGAATTGGCTAACTAATTTATTAAACGGCTATGTTTGGTTGCAAATAAAAAAGGCTCGCTATGAACCGACCCCCATAAGTTGGA
>NZ_DFBY01000003.1:0-38609 GCF_002366815.1 Psychrobacter sp. UBA3068
ATAGATCTGATCTATGTTTCTTAATGCAGCTCCCTTCTGACTGGGTGGCATTATACGTGGTTTTAATGTGGGGTCAAGCAAGAAGTTATAAATAGTTTGATTTATTTTACTAGCAGTACAGCAGTTCCGCTTAACTATTTGTTTTAGTTAAAAAATTTACTTACGCTTGATGCTCCTCACCTTGTCTTTTAAGGAGAGATGGTTGGTTTACTGTCTTCTCTTATCAATATAAGTAAATTGACACCCACATTTGACCATAAAAAAAGGAACTTACCGATTAGCAAGTTCCTTAGTATAAAACGTATCACTGATTTTACATCTTTGCTTTGATCGTAGTAAAAATACCTGATAGGGCATATATGACCCCAATGGCTAAAATACCGACAGGAATGTCATAGAGCACGATGCTCATAATCAATACACCAATAATAAGAACGACAAAAGGCACTTTCTTTTTATCAAACTCTTTAAAGCTATAGTACTTGACGTTACTGACCATCAGTAAACCACAAGTGACTACCCACGCGGCAAATAAGAACATGACTAGTGTGTCGTACTGACCTATCCATTCATTATGATCGATGGCAACCATCACCGCTGCAGTAACCAAGATGGCGGCAAGCGGACTGGCCAAACCCACAAAATACTTTTTATCAACGATACCGACTTGCACATTGAAGCGTGCCAAACGGAACGCGCCACAAGCGGTAAAGACAAAAGCACAGCCAAGACCAATACGACCTAACGGCTCTAAAGCAAAACTATAAATCAAAATAGCAGGTGCCACACCAAACGCTAACATGTCTGCTAGGGAGTCATACTGCTCACCAAATGGGCTTTGGGCATTGAGCATACGGGCGACGCGGCCATCTGCCCCATCGAGAATAGCGGATAAAAAGATGGCCAAAGACGCTTTATAAAACTCACCTTGTGTACTCGCTAAAATGGAGTAAAAACCTGACAGCAGTGACAAGGTTGTGATCAAGTTGGGTGCTAAATAGACACCGCGACTGACCACCCGTTTACCTTCGGCAACCTCAGCCTCAATCACCTCAAATGTCAAGCCGTCATAACTGTCACTATTCGCTAAGCGAATATTAAACTCATGCTCATCGACGAAAGGCGGCTGGGTTGCCGCTCTGTCGTGTACTAGCCCATCGTTTAGCGGCGTATTACTTGACTGGCTTTTGGGTGGTTGCTTATTTGTCATCTTAATATCCTTATTTACCGATATTACTATTCACCAACTAGCCAGCGCACATTGGTCGCACTATCAGGCGTCAAGTCTGGCGCGTCAGCCACTTTTAGGGCAGGCTGTAAAAAGCGTACGATCTCACGCGCATGATTATCAAACTGCCAAGGTGGATTGATAACGAGCAGTCCTGTCCCGTTCAAGCCAACTGCGACATCATTTGGATAGATGTTTAGCTCACAAACCAGCTGACGTCTCATATCGGTACGTTTGAGCTTTTTGTAAAACAGCTCTACTGCCTCGATGTTTTTGATTGGGAACCAAAGTGCATACGTACCTTGTGGCCATTTATTATAAGCCGCAACCAGCAGGTCAATAAGGCGCGTAAAGTCTTTGTGCTCTTGCTCATAAGGGGGGTCGAGGAAGATGAGACCACGTTTCTCTTTTGGTGGAATAACCGCAGTGATGCCCTCAAACGCATCACGATGATGAATACCAATGGGTAACTTATGCAACTGATAGTTTAGCGCGTCATATTCGGTGGCTTTGGCTTCAAACGCCTCGCCGCGTACGCCGGCCTCAGGATTTTTCTCGACATGATGAGCAATCCACCAAGGGGAACCTGGATAGACTTTATTGTCATAAGTAAATCTGGCTTGCTTAATGCCTTCCATATAATCTTTGACAGCGGCGGGCGCTTTTTCGGTATCTGCTTGTAGTAACGCTTGGATACCGCCTTTGGCCTCCCCTGTCTTGCGTGCTTCTTCACTGCTCAGTGAGTACAGTCCACGACCGCCATAAGCGTCAAGCACATAAAAAGGTTTGTTTTTTTGCCCCAATTGATTGAGCAGTTGTACCAATAAAATGTGTTTAACCACATCAGCAAAGTTACCAGCGTGGTAGGCGTGTTTATAGTTCATAATCTCAAAAGTTTAAATAAGAAAAATTGCATCTATGGTAGCATAGGCAGAGTAAAAGATAATGTGGTTTTGGTAAGTGCTGGCAATAAAAAGACACTGATTGACGATATATTGTCAGCTGATTGATAATAATGAGATGAAATGACGCAGATTATTAGCAACCTTAATGTGACAGAGTTGGTCGTCGATCATCCGATAGGTCAGGATAATCCACCCTCTCTGTTTGCAAACCGTGATAACGCGGGTCAAAAGCCGCCCACTCAGCATGTATTGCAGTTATCTGATTTTGAGATAAATTGGCAAGACAAGCTAACGGACACGCAGCTGGATAAGTTTGTCAGTGATGGCTGGTTAATTATTGACGATGTGTTTGAGCCTAAAGCGTTGATGGCCTTGCAGGCGGAGAGTGGTTTTATTGACTACCGAGATGCCGCGCTGACCGCTGGCGTTCGTATCAGTGATATTCGCGGTGACAAAATACGCTGGATCACTGAGAACTTCTTTGCAGGTTTCTATTACTTGCAGAGTATTAATGCACTTGCCGCTTTATTCAATCGAAGCTTATTCGCGGGTATTCGCCATAGTGAAGCCCACTACGCCTGCTATCCTGTTGGCTTTGGCTACCAATGGCACAGCGACAATCCTGCTGGACGGGATGAACGCGTTATCTCAGCGGTGTTTTATCTCAACGATGAATGGACACTTAATGACGGCGGCGCGTTAGAGATCGTTGATAAGCAGGGTGTGCATCATAATGTCATGCCTGCCGCCAATCGGTTGGTCATATTTGACAGTGACCTACCCCATCAAGTGCAAATTGCCCACCGCCAACGCTACTCTATCGCCACTTGGATGCGCCGAGATGGTTTGGTGCCATTTGTTGAAGAAGGCCATTAACGCATCACTGACAAAAACTCTAAAAATCGACTTTACATATAAAAGGTTTATCCATGTCTGACTCTCATAACCAAACCCACACTCATCAACAAACGACGCATCAACAAGCAACCCTAGACTTAAGTATCGCTTTACTCGAACGCCCTTCGGTCACACCAGATGATGACGGCTGCCAAGATATATTGTCCGAGCGTTTGACACAAGCAGGCTTTGATTGCGAGTTTATGTATTTTGGCGATAGAGATCAAAGTGGCGAGCACGCTGAAGTCAAAAATTTATGGGCACGTCGTGGTAGCACTGATCCTGTGATTTGTTTCGCGGGTCACACGGATGTCGTACCGACTGGCGATGAGACCAACTGGACTTACCCACCTTTTAGTCCAACCATCGCTGACGGGTATTTGTGGGCGCGCGGTGCCGCTGATATGAAAACCGGTATTGCTGCTTTTACCATCGCGGCCGAACGCTTCGTGCAAGCCTACCCTGAGCATAATGGCTCTATTGCCTTTTTAATCACCTCTGATGAAGAAGGCCCGTCAGTAAATGGCACAGTCAAGGTCATTGAAACACTAGAAGCGCGTCATGAAAAAATCACTTATTGCCTCGTTGGTGAGCCATCGAGTACCGACACGCTTGGCGACATCATCAAAAACGGTCGCCGCGGCTCATTGGGCGCGGTGCTCACCGTCACGGGCAAGCAAGGCCATGTTGCCTATCCGCATCTGGCTTCGAATCCTATCCACGCGGCGATGGCAGCACTGGCTGAACTGACGGCTGCCAAGTGGGATAATGGTAACGACTACTTCCCCGCAACGTCCTTGCAAATATCAAATATCAATGGCGGCACAGGCGCGACCAACGTCATTCCTGAAACCTTAGAGGTTATCTTTAACTTTCGCTTCTCAACGGAAACCACTGAAGACGAGCTAAAAGCAAAAACGCACGCTATTTTTGACAAATATTTCTCTGGTAGCAAAGCCAATTATGCTATCGATTGGAAATTATCCGGTCAGCCATTTTTGACCCCTGAAGGTAAATTGGTTTCAGCCTGTCAAAAGGCGATCAAAAAAGTGACCGATGTTGATACCACGCTATCCACATCAGGCGGCACATCAGACGGTCGCTTTATCGCGCCAACGGGTGCGCAAGTTGTGGAGCTGGGTGTGCGCAATGCCACAATTCATCAGGTCGATGAAAAAGTAGAAGTCGATGACTTGGGTAAATTGGCGCAGATTTATGAAGGGATTTTGGAGAACTTACTGTTGGGTTAGATTTAGTCTCTAACAGTAAAAAAGCGCCACATTCGCATACGATGTGGCGCTTTTTTAGATAGTAAATATGCTAAAGACCACTTCTAACCTTTAATATAATTAATAATCATTTTCCCTAGTGTTGTCATTCTAGTTGTACGTCCATTACTTTGGATCAGACCTAGGCGTAATAATGTCTCTTTATAACTATCTTGCAAAGCAGCTTGTTCTAGTTGGTCATTCTCTAACTCTTCGTTCAATCCAGTAGTAGTTTTAGATATTGGGTTCAAGACATCTGGATGTTGTTCAACCCAATCAGAGTGTGGACCTTTACCCAACCTTGGTTCAAGAGAGTAATATATCAGCCATATTATTTCAGGATCAGTTAGTTCTCTAAATATATTGAGTATTTTTCTTGATTCTTCATACTTTAGATTTTCTGTACTTAAAGATTTTTCAAGTATAGATGCAAGTCTTTCTTTACGATCATAACTTATTGAACGAGAGGCCTGTAACATACCCTCCTCTAATAAATCTACTCCTTCCTCAGTAGCTAGATTCGCTTTGAAATGCTCCAGTTTCTCATCAATTTGAGATACTCTTGAATCAAGTTCTCGAAGAAACACTACTATACGTTCAAACCTAAGATTTGGCACAATATTATCAAGTAATTCTGAAACTAGAGTTCCTATATATGGAAGTGTTCCTGCTACTGCTTTAGCAACACTAACTAGTCTATCTTTAGAATTTGGTTCTAACTGATTCATTCCTGCTCCAAAATGATAGCTAAGATATATAATGTCTGTTAAAGCATTACTTTTGTATAGTCAATTAGTGCCCTTCAATAATTAAATCCGTGTGATTCGATTGTAATACCTTTAGTATCAGGAACAAACCTACTCAATACCAATATACAGATCGACTTGACCGTACTCTAGATTACCATCAATATAACGCTCAAAATCCACAGCAAACGTTCGGGTGTGCTCACAGTCTGCTGTATTGAAATATTCCCACGCCTTCTCCCATGCATTCATGACCGTATTTGGCATATTGCCTTTTTCAGAAAATACCAAATACTTGCCAGCAGGAATGGTTACCTCTACCAAATTGCTAGCGTTAGCCGTACCGTCATTGTCTGAATCTTCCGCTTCGCCTTGCTCATTAGTCGTCTGCCAACCAGCGACCACATCAAACGCGCCTACTAAATCGTCGCTCTCATAGTTATGATAAATACCATAAATGTCCTCACCTTTCTCAAGATGGCTGACATGGTTTTGGTAAAATTTCTGCCATAATCGACCTAATTTAGCCGTTTCATGGCTGATCTCAGCGTTATTGGTCGTACGAACGCTGATGCCGCGACAAGCTATGGCGTCGGATAGCTCTTGAATTTGTGATGTCATGATGCAGCCTTTTCTATCTGTTTATTTAATTTTTTATTTGTAGCAATGCTAAAAAGCTGAGTCGATTAATCCGCTTCATCAATCCAATTCATTTGAATGGCTTCTAAGATCCCTTCATTTGATTTTTGTGGGTCATCATCAAAGCCTTCTAGCTCAGTTACCCAGCGATGCAAATCGGTAAAACGTATGTACTGTGGATCTGTCTCTGGGAATTTCTCATAAAGCTCAATCGCAATATCTAAGCTGTCTGTCCATTTTAATTTTTGTGGCGTCATAACGGTACCTTATTTTTTAGTCGTTTTAAAAATAGTTATTTTGAAACACGGTGTGGTCGCCTGAATATTGACGACTTGATGGACTCTATCCTACCAAAATTCAGCAAATGATTATAGCCAAGTTGTTTTACGACAGTATTTTTCGCTGTTTTTTATACCGACTTAGTCGACTTAACAGCCACTTGGTGATCATTCCATGTGGTAATGACAGCCGTTAGCTGCTTCCCCGTCATATCTAGCACCTCTGGGGCTTGCTGCTGTCCTTTTTTATCCATCAAGACAAATTTGGTTATCCCCACGCTCATTAACTGGTTTTTTACAAAGAAGCGGTGTTCGAAGTACACGTATTTATGGTCCCAGCCAACCAATGTACTACTGACAGTCATCTTGTTAAGAAATTTGATTTCTTTTAGATAAACCATCTCTTGCATGGCGATCACCCAGTTTAAAGGTTTGACGCCTTTTTGTTGGCAGCACGTCATCAGCCAGCGGGTAATATTTAGCTCAATAAAAGACAGATAGCGATAATTGGGAAGATGGTCGCGAAAGCCCATATCATGGGGCAATACACGATAATGACGAACTGTTGGCGCGGTCAAGGTTTCTATACTAAGATTTTCTCTCACAGACTGCTGTTTGAGTTGCTGCTTTAGCAAGGTGATCATAATAAAAAAACGCAGTAACATATTCATGGGCAATTCTCTTATTTGTATTCATTGTAATAAGCAATGATATATAGGTGGCAATGTCGTAGGAGTCATCAATGCCGCCCACTTTAACGCAAAAAAGCCACCTAGGTGACTTTTTTATTGAGCAACTGACTTAGAGATTAATGTCCGCCGCCATTGATACTGCGTACCATTTCTTCTACCATTTTTTTGGCATCACCAAAGATCATCATGGTTTTGTCCATGTAAAACAAGCTGTTATCTAGACCAGCATAACCCGTGCTCATCGAGCGTTTGATGACCATGACGGTTTGGGCCTTATTCACTTCGAGGATAGGCATACCAAAGATAGGTGACGTAGGATCGTCTTTCGCAGACGGGTTTACAACGTCGTTCGCACCAATAACCAAGACCACATCGGTACTAGCGAAATCTGAATTGATCTCGTCCATCTCAAGGATATCATCATAAGGTACGTCGGCCTCTGCCAATAGTACGTTCATATGGCCTGGCATACGACCAGCAACCGGATGAATCGCAAAACGCACGTTGACGCCTTCGTCTTTTAATAATTCATACAGCTCTTTTACCGCATTCTGGGCACGGCCTTGTGCCATACCGTATCCCGGTACAATGACCACATTACTGGCATTAGACATCAAGAAGCCTGCGTCTTCTGCCGAGCCTGCCTTGTAGTTCTTAGGTGCACCATCATCACCGCCTGCTGCGACGGCTGACGTACCCATACCACCAAATAGTACATTGAGTAATGAGCGATTCATGGCTTTACACATGATGTAAGACAAGATCGCACCTGAGGAACCAACGAGCGAGCCTGCGATAATCAGCATCGAGTTGCCAAGGGTAAAACCAATCCCCGCGGCCGCCCAACCTGAGAATGAGTTTAGCAAAGACACAACCACTGGCATGTCACCGCCACCGATTGGCGCAATCCACATCCAACCAAAGATAACCGCAATCACTGCCATCGCATAAAACGCTGGGAGTGAGTCGGTGACAAAATACACCCCGCCAAAACCGATCATTGCAATAAACAATAGCGCTTGTACAGGTTTTACCCAGCCGCCGACCAAGGTCTTGGCCCAGCTTTTTGCTGCTAATTTACCAAAGGCAAAAACAGACGCTGAGAAAGTAATTGCGCCGATGAAGCAACCGATAAATAGCTCGACACGAGCCACCGCACCATGCTGTTGTTCAGTATGCAGCACCGTTGCCAGCGCAATCGCCACCGCTGCCAAGCCGACAAACGAATGCATCAAAGCGACCGTCTCTGGCATTTGGGTCATCGCGACCGTTTTCGCCTTCCACATGCCGACAAGGGCACCTAAAATCATGGCACCGATAATCAACCAAAGGACAGGACCTTCTGCTAAAAAGAAAGTCGTCACGACAGCAATCGCCATCGCTGCCATACCAAAGCGATTACCGCGAATGGCGGTTTTTGGACTAGACAAACCACGTAGGGTCAAGACAAAGAGAATAGCACCGACTAAATAGAACCAATCAGCATTGGTAGCAATGAAGTTTGTTAAATCGCTCATACATCGCCTCCACTTTCAGTCGTAACAACTGGTGATTTTTTTGCTTTAGGTTTAAACATCGCAAGCATACGCTCAGTCACGGCAAAACCACCAAAAATATTGATACTGGCCAAAAAGACAGCAAAGGCTCCAAGCAAGCTGGTTGGCGTAAAGACCGAGCCGTCAATCGTGACGGTCTGTAGCATCGCACCCACGATGACAATACTGGATAAGGCATTGGTTACCGCCATCAATGGCGTGTGCAGTGCAGGCGTGACGCCCCAAACGACGTAATATCCAACAAAAATAGCGAGTACAAATACGGTAAAAATCGCTACAAATGGTGTGCTACTCATGGCGGCTCCAGCTGGCGCTGCAGCTAAAATAGTGGCAATCATCTAATCCTCCTAAAATTTATTCGTTACTGGCAAATGTATGGTGACAACATATGTAATGATAGGCCGTCAAACCTAGCGCTTGGCAAGGCGTACTTGACTATCATGCGTCACTGCCAGTGCACCCTGAATTTCATCATCCATGTCGATATTAAGTGCCAGCTCAGTTGTTGCCGCGTCATCGTTAGCAGGCGTAATCAAAGTCGTGATAAAGTTGACAAGGTTATTTGCGTACAAGTCTGAGGACTGCGCGGCAAGCATCGATGGAATGTTGGCTGCGCCAACAACACGCACGCCATTATCCGTGGTGATGGTTTCGTTAGGCACACTGCCTTCTACGTTACCGCCTGTGCCAGCAGCCATATCGATCAGCACAGAACCGGCCTTCATTTTGGCAAGAGTGGCCTCATGGACCAAACGCGGGGCTTGACGGCCCGGAATTTGCGCTGTCGTGATAACGATATCAGCGTTGCTCAAGGCCTTGTCCACCACGGCAGCTTGGTCTTTGATATATTGCTCTGAGGGCGTCCACGCATAGCCGCCCGTTGCTTTGGCCTTCTGGGCTTCATCTTCGCTCATCGGCACATCAAGCCATTTACCACCAAGGGATTCGACTTGCTCTTTGGCCGCAGGACGCAGGTCACTGGCTTCAACGACTGCCCCTAAACGCTTCGCTGTCGCAATCGCCTGCAGACCTGCCACACCCACGCCTAAGATCACCACTTTGGCTGGCTTGACGGTACCCGCTGACGTCATAAACATCGGAAAAGGACGCGAGTATTCATTGGCCGCGAGCAATACCGCTTTATAACCCGCAAGGTTGGCTTGTGATGACAGTACGTCCATATTCTGTGCACGTGACAGTGTGCGTGGTAGTAGCTCCATCGCAAAAACCGTTGCGCCCTTGGCCGCATAAGTGTCAAGCTGCGTGTTACGATATGGGTCGAGCATGCCAATGACAATTTGACCAGATGTCAAGCCATCAGTCGCCGCAGCTGGCAAGTCATTGACGGTCGTAATAATCTGAGATTGGCTGATGACCTCGGCGCTGCTGTTGGCAATGTCGGCACCCGCAGCCTGATACAGCTCATCAGCATAATATGCTGCTTGACCGGCACCTGACTGTATGACGACTTCAAACCCAAGCTTACGCAATTTTTTGACCGCGTCTGGGGTTAGCGCGACGCGGCTCTCGCTCGCGATGTCTGCACTGATTACACCGATTTTCATACCGTCTCCTTACTTACGTCTAATGACTTTATTCACGTCTCAATGACTACCTTTAATACCCTCAACGCACATTCAAAAAGCACAGGGGACAAAAAAACCTTTGGTCATATTTGCTTCAAGATTACGACCAAAGATTATCAATTTAATAAATGATAGCTACTTTGCCATCATGTCTTTTTATTATAGAGACATCATCCGACAACTTTCATTGTCTAATGATGACCCACAAGTAAAATAAAAAGTTAGGCATTTACACCATCTGCATAACTTTTATTGTTATATTAAAAACTTTTATTTTTCTGATAAATGGTTAGGCTGATTCAATATCACCTCTCGATACTCAAAACCACCTTTCAAATGTTTACAAATTTCGAGTATAGCGCTAAAAAGTACAAAATAGCGGTGCACAAGATCGCTTAAGCGCGTGAGTATCGTATAATAAGAAAACTGGATACTTTAATAGAATGGTCGCCATTGACTCACTATAATAAGGAATAGCGATGTATTTTTTACTCTCTCCTGCCAAATCTTTGAATGAAGCAGATGCGATACCGGTAAATCTAGGCAACTACTACAGTCAGCCTGAGCTCATCGAACACTCACAGGCGCTGATGAAAATACTGAAGACAAAAGAACCTGTCGATTTGCAAGCATTAATGAGCATCTCTGATGATCTGGCGCAGCTCAATGCAACGCGCAATCAGCAGTGGCGTTGGAGCAAAGAGCAGCCGTTTACTACTGACGCATCTGATCATGCCGCCAAACCTGCGGCTTACTTATTTGATGGTGATGTCTATACTGGCCTTGACATGTACAGCATGGACAAAGAGTCAGCTACTTATGTGAATGAGCATTTGGGTATTTTGTCAGGGCTTTACGGGGTGTTGAAGCCGCTGGACTTAATCCAACCTTATAGATTAGAGATGGGCACCAAGCTTAAAAACGAGCGCGGTGACACTCTTTATGAGTTTTGGGGTGAGGAAGTGACGGACGTGATTAATACACGCATGGCTGATAGCAATGACAAGGTCTTGGTTAACCTAGCCTCTAATGAATACTTCAAAGCTGTGAAAAAGAAAGCACTTAATGCTGACATCATCACACCAAGATTTGAAGATGAGAAAAATGGTCAATACAAAGTCATCAGCTTTTATGCCAAAAAAGCACGCGGACTGATGGTGAAGTATGCCGCTGATAACAAACTGACTAATGCGGAGCAATTAAAAGATTTTGATTTGGCGGGTTATTATTACTGCGAAGCAGCGTCTGATGATAAGACATGGACGTTTAGACGAGATGCAGCGGATCAGTAGTATTCAACACTTTGTCAAATACATAAAAAAACCCCGATAAGCCAAAGCCTATCGGGGTTTTATTTTAACTGGGTTTAACAAGTACGTTATGACAAAGTCATACTTCTTGCGAAAAGCGGCTTGTCGAAGAAGACGCGCGAAAATAGTACCTATCGTACATTAAGCGCGTCTGACAGAGACAAAACGCTTTGCAGCAGAAGTAAAATTACATCATGCCGCCCATTCCACCCATACCGCCCATTCCACCAGCACCAGCCATGCCAGCCATTGGGTCTTCTTTTTCTGGTAGGTCAGTAATCATGGCTTCAGTCGTCAGCATGAGACCAGCAACAGAGGCAGCATTCTCTAGCGCTGAGCGAGACACTTTAGCTGGATCAAGAATACCCATCTCTAGCATATCGCCATATTCACCAGAGGCAGCATTGTAACCGTAGTTACCAGTACCGTTTTTCACTTCGTTCACCACGACTGATGCTTCTTCGCCAGCGTTGGTAACGATTTGACGCAGTGGTGCTTCCATTGCGCGACGTAGGATGTTGATACCCGCATCTTGGTCATCGTTATCGCCTTTTAGCTCAGACAATGCATTCATTGCACGCACTAAGGCAACACCGCCACCAGGGACAACGCCTTCTTCAACCGCTGCACGAGTTGCATGTAGCGCATCATCAACGCGGTCTTTCTTCTCTTTCATCTCAGTTTCGGTCGCTGCGCCAACTTTGATAACCGCTACGCCGCCTGCCAGTTTCGCAACACGTTCTTGTAGCTTTTCTTTATCGTAGTCAGACGTTGACTCTTCGATTTGACGGTTGATAGACTCAACACGGTTATCGATGTCAGCCGTGTTACCAGCGCCATCAACGATTACGGTGTTTTCTTTACCAACGGTTACTTTTTTAGCCGTACCCAATTGCTCTAGAGTTGCTGTCTCTAGGCTCAAACCAATCTCTTCAGAGATAACCGTACCACCTGTTAGCGTTGCGATGTCTTCTAGCATGGCTTTACGACGATCACCGAAACCTGGTGCTTTCACCGCACACGTTTTTAGGCCGCCACGCATGTTGTTGACAACCAGAGTCGCGAGCGCTTCGTTTTCTACGTCTTCAGCGATGATGAGCAATGGCTTGCTCTGCTGCATAACTTGCTCAAGTAATGGCACGATCTCGCGGATGTTGCTGATTTTTTTATCAACGAGCAAGATGTATGGGTTTTCAAACTCAGCAGTCAGGCTGTCTTGCTTGTTAGCAAAGTACGGGCTGATATAGCCACGGTCAAACTGCATACCTTCTACGACTTCTAAGGTATCTTCAAAGCTTGAACCTTCTTCTACCGTGATAACGCCTTGCTTGCCTACTTTTTCCATCGCTTGCGAGATCAGCTCACCGATTTTGGTGTCTGAGTTAGCAGAGATAGAACCCACTTGAGCGATGGCTTTTTCGTCATCGGCTGGTGTAGATAGTTTATGAATCTCTTTAACTGCTGCACGAACTGCTTTGTCGATACCGCGCTTAAGATCCATTGGGTTCATGCCAGCAGCCACTGACTTCATGCCCTCTTGCAAGATTGACTGAGCCAATACCGTCGCAGTCGTCGTACCATCACCAGCGACATCATTTGTGCGGCTAGCGACTTCACGGACTAGTTGAGCGCCCATGTTTTCAAATTTGTTTTCAAGCTCGATTTCTTTGGCTACCGATACACCATCTTTAGTGATGGTAGGCGCGCCAAAAGATTTATCGATAACCACGTTACGACCTTTAGGGCCTAAGGTTACGCGTACTGCGTTTGCTAGAACGTTTACGCCGTCCATCATTTGTTTACGGGCATCAATGCCGAATTTTACGTCTTTTGCCATGTTAAATTACTCCACTATTATAAGTATGAGAATACAATTGAATGATTCGATAGTACGGTTGGACATGCTGTCGGCCAATTAGCCTTCTAGCACACCCAATACATCAGATTCTTTCATAATAAGCAGTTCTTCGCCGTCAACTTTTACGGTTTGACCAGCATATTGACCGAACAAAACTTTGTCGCCAGCTTTTACATCTAATGCACGAGTTTCACCGTTGTCACGAATTTGACCATTACCAGTTGCAAGCACTTCACCTTGTGATGGTTTTTCTTGTGCTGAACCAGGAAGTAAGATACCACCAGCAGTTTTTGTCTCTTCTTCTATGCGGCGGACGACAATACGGTCATGTAAAGGACGAATGTTCATCGATATGACTCCAAAAGTTGGTTATTTAAATAAAGGGTTTATTTGAATTAATAGTCTCAACGCTAGTATCTACAAGCATTACTGCGTAAAGCAGCCTTCTTAAGATAAGCCTTGAGCTTGTAACAAAAAGTGGGGGCACGCGTGGCTCGCTTCAAGTGTAAAGCCCAAAAATTTACAAGAATTTTGCATAACACGGGCTATTAAATGAGGAATGTCATTATTTAAAAACGTTTCGTTTGAAGTACCCTATGACAAATGGCATTAGCACGGTGTTTAAAGCGTTCATTTGAGTCATGATAGATGACCGTACTTCTTTTATGGTCAGTGGCTTAACTGATCTTTTTTACTAAGCTTACAGTCGGTTACTTAGTATGCGAGCACTAGCTTTGCTCGTAACATTAACTACAAGCGCACCACATCAAAGGCGACTCCTATCCTTGAAAATGTAACACAATATGACCATTATAACTTTTGATCCTGTCATGTCAGTCATCAAAAAACAGTCATCAAAAAAACGAACATGACTGCATAAAAGTTAATTAAGGAATATCCATGAGTTTTTTCTCAATGATTAAAAAAGCAATTGTCACTAATGACGCACAGCGCAGCAAGTCTAGACGCCTGACTATCTTAACCTCAGGGGCAAGTATTGCTGCCATCGGAGCTTTAAGTATGACCGCACCCACCCTTACAAACGCAAAAACCGTTCAACCATCAAGCGCAAATTATAGTTTTACCGTAGAAGATAAATATAAAGGGACGGCTACTCGCACCTTAAGCAAGTCGGGCAATACTTGGAAATATGATGTCAATGCGCGCGTGGCTGGTGTTGCAAGCGCGGTACAAAGCAGTACCTTTACCATCATCGGTAATAATGTCACGCCAACCCAAGCGAGCACCACTTATAAGTTATTAGGTATGGGACGTACCCATAAGTTGAACTTTAACCCTCGTAATAAAAAGGTCACCAGCAACTACAAAGGCAAAACGACGACCATGGACATGGCACAGCAAGCCTTTGATGATTTGAGTCTTGAAGTACAGATTCGTCAAGACTTGTTAAACGGTAAATTCTCTGGCAACTACTACATGGCGAAAAAAGATAAAATTGAGAAGACGCCGTTTAAAAAGTCTGGCAACACTAAAGTCACTGTACCAGCTGGGACGTTTGACACTGTGCGTGTCGACCGTATCCATGATGACAACAGCCGCTCTACCAGTTTTTGGTTAGCGCCAAGCTTAAATTACTTACCCGTCAAAGTAAGCCAGATCAATGATGGTAAAAAAATGGATTTAGAATTGACTAAGGTCAACTAGTAAAACTATCGGTACTTTTCTTGTGTTAAATGGATTGTACAAAATACAAAAGCGGCACTCTAAATAGAGCGCCGCTTTTTTTGTCTGATCCTGATCGTAAATAATAAGGTTACGATTCATTCATCGGTCAACGTGGGGGTTTGACGACGTTATTCATCGATGGCAGACGCTTGAGCAAAACAAACAGCCAAACATTGATGGTGAATAACAGCACAAAATCAACCAGATAAACCATTATTTCGGCCCAGCTGCTGCCGTAAGCGCGGGTAAAAAGCACCACACCACTGGCTCCTAAGTACACCAAGGTAAACATACTGCCTATTAATAACGCATATGGTGAGCGGCCACGTAGTATCCACGGCGTCAAAACAAATGCTGGCACCAGCCACAGCGCTTGCCATGCGATGCCACCGATGATATCGGGACTACGTGGGTTAAAGAGGTTAATAAAGATAGGCAGCGCAAACAGCCTATAGACCAACCAAACGAGCCAAGTCACCATCAAGCGCTGACGAATAGGCGCAATAGGCTTTTTGGCTTTGACAGATTTATCGGACTTATTTACTGGTGCCGTAGACTTTTTCTCACTATTGGAGCGGTTTGTAACCATTAGATGTATGTACTTCCTAATTAATAACACGGTAGCATGAGGCTTAACAACCTAAGCGCAGCTTAGTTACTCCAGTTGGCTTGCGCCAATGCAGTGGCACTAATAGCCAAACGACGACCTTGGGCGATAGCCAGCTCACGCTCATCAGCAGACACTGGCTGATCATGAAGTGCGCCACTGACGTGACTGGCGCCATAAGGCGTACCACCGCGATGGGTACGGTTGAGCGCAGGCTCTGCATAAGGCACACCAACGATGATCATGCCGTGATGCATCAATGGTAGCATCATCGTCAATAAGGTCGTCTCTTGGCCGCCGTGCATCGAACCCGTCGCGGTAAATACTGACGCGGGTTTATTCTGCAAATTACCTGCCAGCCATAGCGTGACGGTATTGTCCCAAAAATACTTCATGGGCGCGGCCATATTACCAAAATGCGTAGGGCTACCTAGTGCCAAACCGCTACAGTCTTTCAGATCATCCATTGTGCAATAAAGATCCCCTTCATCAGGTATCGCAGGCTTGCTCGATGTGGTCTCTGGTGCCACCGTTGGCACCGTACGGATACGCGCTGTCATGCCCGCATCTTCAATACCTTGAGCAATAGCATATGCCAACGTCTTAGTCGTACCATAACTAGAATAATAGAGCACCAACACATAGGGGGCGGTCTGACTCATTAGCAACACTTCCTCATCAATCATTAACGTTATTATTGGCAGCAATCATCATAGCAGCTTCTACACCTATCTATCATGCCGCTAAAATCTTGCCTATAACATCGAAACATATAAACAGACAGACCAATGATTTGCACCATCAGTATGTGTGCACATTATGCCCGAGTCATTCCCTGACATGCAAACTCGCACGCTTAGTATTGCCGCCAGCAAAACCCTGTAACGGTTACTGCTGTGCATTTTGACACAATTAAACGGCAGATGATAACGACATATTTTTGTTACACTACTTTCACTCTAATACTTGCTCAATGGTTAACATGGAAAACATAACAAAAAAAATCCCATTTTTACATCAACGCTGGTTTCAGTTTTTACGCTTTTTGATTCGGCATTTTTTTGAAGACAATTGCCAGCAAAAGGCTGCGTCACTGACCTACACCACCATGTTATCCATTGTGCCTATATTTACGGTGCTGCTGATGATCTTATCGTCAGTACCAGCACTGGCGTCTGTGAGAGCACAGATCTATGAGGTGATTTATAGTAACTTGCTACCACAGTCCAGCATGCAGGTTAGTGAGTACATCAATAACTTCGCCGAAAAGTCGTCTAATCTAACCATTATTGGTGCCATGGTACTGTTTTTTACCACTATCATGACGTTGACGACCATTGAGCGTGCTTTTAACCAAATCTGGCGGGTAGAAAACCGCTCGGGCGGCCTAAAAAGCATACTGCGCTATTGGACCATAGTGACGTTAGGGCCCTTGGTGTTGGGGACGGCTTTTATCGCCTCAAGTGCGGTGCAAAGCCTGAGCTTCTTAAATCGGCAAATTGCTGGCTATGGTATTGACTGGTCTTTTTGGGTACAAGCCGTCTCGATTGGCATTACCATTGCAGGCTTTATCGGTATGTACTGGTTTACCCCCAAAGCGCGTGTGCCAGTAAAAAACGCCGCCATTGCCGGTCTGTTTGTCGCCATTGTGTTTGAGCTGATGAAGCATCTGTTTGGTACTGTGATGGCAAACTTTACCAGTTATGAAGCGATTTATGGGGCATTTGCCGCCCTCCCAATTTTCTTACTATGGATCTATTTATCCTGGAATTTGATTTTATTAGGGGTGGAGGTGAGCTATACCTTGACCATTTTTGAGACCGAAGAAGTCTGTCCTCGTCATCCGTTGCTCAGCTTACTCGACATGCTAAATTTAATCTACACACACCATCTAAAAGGGGTGTCTGTCAGCGAGCAAGCGCTGCGCAATGTACTGGGACGTAAAGAGTTGCCAAAGTGGTACACCTATATTAATTACTTACAAGACAGCAATCTCATCACCATGACTGAAGATGAAAACTATGTGCTCAAAAAAGATTTAAGCAAAATGACGTTGTGGGATTTTTATCGCACCCTGCCCTATCCGCTACCTATTAAAGATGAGCTTGATGAGATGAGGCTGGAAGATCATAAACCTTGGTTGAGCTTATTGGTCCATCGTTTTGAGCACACCGAAGCGTATGCTAAGCAGCAATTAGATTTGCCATTAAATGCGATTTTTGCCAATAGCGAGCCGCGTAAAAAGGCGTCTTCTGACCCAAAAGGCTTTCATAAAGAGCGCCACACGGATTTATTTAGAAAAAACCCTCCGACAGCGGCCCGTCAGCTATCCAAAGCTAACTCAAATACTGAAAAGTCACCGCACTTTGACCCTACCGCCTATGATAAAGAAAGCGATATTGAGTGTGATGAGCACAACCATGAAGCGATCATTCCTATAGACGCTGGGGACAGCGATGCCAAAACAGAGACGTCTGGACGTGAACATAAGAATGCCATCATCACTGAAGCGGACAATCCCAAAGCACCTTAACCAAAAATAGAAAACGGTAGCGGGCGGCTTGAAATAACGTCATAAAATGAGAACAAGCCACAATCCTATTACTTTTGGATACATTGAAGCTTATGACAGTACATAAAGACGATGAAAAGAGCGTCTTGGCCCGTATTTTTGATACCGGTCAAGACAGGCTCAAACAGTTTACCCAGTTATGGTCGCTTCAAACCTTGACTGACCTACCCGACCGTCTCAGAAACCTGTGGCAGCAGCTGATTGGCTCTTATTGGTTTATCCCAACTGCTTGTGTGCTCATCGGTATACTGCTAGCCCCTTTATTCGTGACTATCGATCAGCATTTTGACCGTGAAACTATCCGAGAGATTACCTTTGCTTTTACGGGTGACGATGAGGCAGCGCGCGCCATCATGACCGCAATTGCAGGAGCCGTGTTGGGCGTGGCAGGTACCACCTTTTCGATTACGATTGCCGTCCTATCTATGGCGTCTTCACAGTTTGGCCCACGCTTATTACGCAATTTTTTGACAGACACGCCAAATCAATTTGTATTGGGCGCGTTTATTGGCACCTTTAGCTACAGCTTATTGGTTTTAAAATCTATTCATCAGTCCGATGTTGCTTTTGGCGTGCCGCAACTAGCAGTGACCTTTGCCATTATTATGGCCATTATTTGCGCCCTTTTGCTGGTGTACTTCGTCCAACATATGGTACATGCCATCCAAGCATCTCACGTCATTCAAAATGCCAGCAATGATGCGATTAACAATGTGCATTATTGGTATAGCGATCATTGCGATCTCCAGCATCAACGCGATGTTGAACACCATGACATCGAGCAGTTTCACAGTTGGCCAGCTACGCCTATCTATGCCCCGCGCTCGGGCTATATCCAGCAAATTTATCTTCAATCACTGATCACCCTGACCCAAGAGTACGGTGGTGTGGTGCAAATTCACGTCAATCTTGGTGATTACGTCACTGACAAAAACGTTATGGGACATTTTTACCAACGCCCAGCAAGTCATCCAAATAACCGACAAAAAACAACAACACCGCACTTGGTGGTCGTACCGCGCGCGCCTGATGGTACGTTCTGGCAGCGTTTTGCGGGTTGCGTCCGACTCGAACAACGATTGGCGCACTCTAATGATATTGCTTATAGCCTAGGGCAAATAACTGAGATCGCGGTGCGAGCACTATCTCCTGGTATCAACGACCCAAAGACAGCGGTCAATTGTGTGCAATCTTTGACCAGCTGCTTAAGTATCATGATGCGGCGTCAACCACCAAGTCCCTATCATTTTTATGTACCAGCACATGATAAAGATACTCCCGAGACTGTGGTCAAACCACAACGAGTGGCGATATTGGCCTTGGTCACGCACACGCCTAAGATATCTGACTTTATCAACGTGTCGCTTGGCGAGATACGTCGTTATGCGGCGGCGGACTTGATGGTCCTAAAAGCGCTGTGTCAGGCCATGGTCGATTTAAATTATGCACGAGTGAATAAGGCGCAGCAACAAACGCTACTGCATGAGTTAAATTTAATTAAGCGTGCAGGAGAAGAGAATCTCAGTTATCAAGAGTTGGTAGACGATTTGGTCGCTATGTGCCATCAAGCCGAGCAATTTATGACTGATAATGACGCAAAACATCGGCACTTTCGTTATGCCAGTGATTTTGCTACCCATATTCGTCAAGCACTACAAACACAATCCAGTTAATCACACTAGCGTGGTTAGCAATTCTAATAATGCCGCATCAAACAAACGCTCAATACCTACGCCTTTCTTATAACCCCTAGGCTTAGGACAACTTTTATACTGATATGGGACCCACTTTATGGCATCTGCAACCAGCCTCACCATCCTTGAAATCAGCGCCATATTCTTATCCATTACCGCCTTGTTGACCTATGTCAATCATCGTTTTATTGGTCTGCCAACCACGATTGGTGTGATGGTGATCTCTATTGTATTGTCTATTGGCGCGATCTTTTTAGGCTTTTTAGGGTTTGAACAGCTGATTGATTACGAAGTCAGTTTGTTAGAGCAGCTTGATTTTACCGAAGTGTTGTTAGATGGCATGCTCTCTATGCTGTTATTCGCCGGCGCATTACACGTCAATGTTGGCGATTTAAAACGCTATAAGTTGCCCATTGGCATCCTTGCAGGACTGGGCACTATCGTATCAGCCATGCTTATCGCCACCGCGATTTATGTTATGTTGCCGCTGTTTGGCTTTGGCTTACCGTTTCTTTGGTGCCTATTGTTTGGCGCTTTGATATCCCCTACTGATCCTATTGCCGTTATGGGCATTCTCTCATCAGCAGGCGCACCCAAAAGTATCGAAACTGTCATCGCTGGCGAGTCACTGTTTAACGACGGTATCGGTGTGGTTATCTTTGTCTTACTGCTTGGTATTTTATCAAGTGGCGATATCCCAACGGTCAATTATGTGGCTCACACATTGGCGGTTGAGGCAGGTGGCGGTGTGATCTTTGGCTTGTTACTCGGTGCAATTTTGTATTACTTACTAAAGAGCATTGATAGCTATCAAGAGGAAGTCCTACTCACGCTAGCGGGCGTCATTGGTGGCTATGCATTGGCCAGTCATTGGCACTTATCTGGGCCTTTAGCCATGGTTATGGTGGGACTGATGGTTGGTAACCGCGGACGAGAATTGGCGATGAGCGATCGGACGCGTCACTATATTGATTTGTTTTGGGAGCTCATTGATGAGATTTTAAACGCGATTTTGTTTGTGCTCATTGGTCTAGAAGTGGTGATGATTGCTTATTCGGGTAATTTATTTATCGCCAGCGGTTTGACGATTATTATTGCGCTAGTGGCTCGGTTCATCGTCGTGGGTATGACCACCAAAACCTTTCATCGTCAGCTCGACTTACCCACAGGAGCGTGGAAAGTGCTGACGTGGGGAGGATTACGTGGCGGCATCTCGGTGGCCCTCGTGTTGCAGTTACCGGTAGGGACTGAGCGCGATATTTTATTGGCACTTACCTATGCTGTCGTCATATTCTCTATCTTGGTACAAGGGTTAAGCGTTGGTAAAGTGGCAAAAAGCATTCGCACCGATAAAACCGCAAAAGTATAACTGGTACAATAACGTCACTGCTCAAAAAGCCCGCATAAGAGTAATATCTTAGGCGGGCTTTACCAGTTAATTTAACCACTTGTAGCGTACTTTTATATCAAACCTTTTCGCTTCATATTACGATAAACCACGATAACAATTAAAATGTTTGAGACCAAAATACCAAGCTTAAACCAATCAAATGGGCTAACTAGCAAGTAATAAAGCTCAATGGGAATAAATATCCCGTAGCCAAGTACCCCAAACCAATACGCCCACGTTTTGTCTTGCCATAAGCCATAAGCTTCAAGAAAACGTAAACTGGCATAAGCAAAAATCAGCAATAAAAATAGCGACCAATTTTTGCTTGCCTGCTGAGCAATACGTACCGCGCTATCAATCTGCGGGGCCAGCAAATAACCAAAGCTTTGTTGCCAAGAAGCCGTCACAGTCGACAGCCAATGCTCAAGATTGCCATGCCACGTCCATAACGCCGCCGCCCCTAACAGCGCACCCAGCCCCTTAACCACTTCATAGATGGCCACCGCCTTGATGGACTCACTAGAAGTGCTACGCGGGCTTTCCTGCTGGCGACGTAACGTAGGCTCATTATCCTTCGAGGATGGCAGCAGATTGTCATCCTGTTGGGGGAGATTAGCCAAAGAACGTCTCCACAACACGGCCTTGTAGTTGCTGATTAAAAAACGGCGTGTTTTTGCCGTTTGATAGCATGGTTTGCGCCGTCACCTGCCATTCAAGATTGGGGTCGACCAACACAGCACCACCGATGTTTTCATATTGCTCACTAATACCTGCTATTTTTGCAGGGTTGAGACAAATTTTCTCCACCAGTTGCTCTAAGGTTAATACCTCATCATGCACCAACTGACACGCCAACGCCATAAAGGTATCAAAATTTGAGATACCTGGGGTACTCTCAGCAAACGGGGCTTTTTTGGCGGTACTGTTTAGTGGTTCATGATGGCTGCAAATTGCATCAATGGTGCCATCTTTTAGCCCACGGCGTATTGCCTGCTGGTCGGTGTTACTACGCAAAGGGGGTAGTACATAGGCTTGAGCGTTAAAGCCTTCTAAATTATCATCTGTCAAATACAGCTGATGCATCGCCACATCACAAGTCACTGGTAAGCCTTTATCTTTTGCCCAGCGCATCAACTCTATTGAAGATTTACAAGACAGTTGGCTAAAATGAGCGGCGATCCCTGTTTCTTCAACCATGAGTAATTGGGTGGACAAAGCAACTGTCTCAGCAATCCATGGAATACCTTGTAGACCGTGATATGAAGCGATATACCCTTCATGGGCGACCCCATCTCCAGACAAACTGGCCTCATCCGGGTAAAAGAATACTTTCATGCCAAAAGTCGCCGCGTACTCCAACGTACGTAGTAACACCAAGTCATTGCGAAAAGGTCGACGAGCGTTAGAGACTGCAATACAGCCACCTTTTTTTAAACCGGCGATGTTGGATGGGCGCTCACCTTCTAGCCCAGCAGTCAATGCGCCTAAAATATGCAAATAAATCCCGCCATCATCAAGCGCGCGCTCACGCAAGCCTTTGAGTAGCGAGCCGTTTTCTAAGATAGGATTGGTATCTGGGGGAATCACCACATGCAAAAAACCATTGCTGCGGGCAGCACGTCCCTCAGACTCTAGTGTGCCATGTTGCTGTTGGCCTGGCTCACGCAGGCGTGCACACAAGTCAACCAATGGTGGCAGCAGCCACATTTCACGCCCTGCTTCAAGGGCGGCCAGCTTGTCAGTTACTGTACTGGGTAATGCGTTTTTAATGGTGTCAGGAAGATGGTCACGTATCGGTGCATCAGTGTTAAGCATAATAGACATGAGCGTTATTACCGTATCAATAAAATGAGTTAAATAAGAATGAAATAGCGCGGCAGAATACTATTTGCCAGCCGCTTGATGAGCACGTTGCCCTTCCATCGCAAGTGACAAAACAGCCATGCGAATAGCAATACCGTTATTCACCTGCTTTAAGATGACGGACTGTGCGCCATCAGCGACACTAGAAGCAATCTCAACCCCGCGATTCATCGGTCCTGGATGCATTACCAGCGCATCCGGTTTGGCCAGCGCCACTCGCTCTGGCGTAATACCGTAGTGTTTGTAATATTCACTCGATGAAGCCAGTAATGGCGAGCCGATACGTTCGTTTTGAATCCTCAAACCCATAATAACATCGCAGTCAGTGACGCACTCATTCATGTTTTCATAAACTTGCACCCCATAACGCTCTATTCCTTTAGGCAACAAGGTACGTGGCGCGCAGACGCGGATATCCTTGACCCCTAAGGTTTGCAGCGCACTGATATCAGAGCGCGCGACGCGTGAATGCTTAATATCCCCCACGATAGCGACCGACAACGCTTCAAATGGGCGCGGTGCCTCACGGTGGATGGTAAGCATATCAAGCATCCCTTGCGTCGGATGCGCATGCCACCCATCACCCCCATTAATGATGGCAATGTCAGGGGTCACTTCTGTGGCCATAAAATGGGCGGCACCTGATGCTGAATGTCGCACCACAAAGATATCTGCCGTCATCGCTTGCAGATTCCACAGCGTATCACGTAGGCTCTCACCTTTTTTAGTACTGGAGCGTTCGATATCGATATTTAGCACGTTGGCACCCAGACGCTTTTCGGCGACTTCAAAGGTGGTACGCGTCCGAGTCGACGGCTCAAAAAACAAATTCATGACCGTACAGCCGTCAAGCTCAGGACGGTTGATCAATTGTCCGTTTTCATCAAAGAATGTCTCTGCTTTGGCAATAATCGCTTGCAACTGTGCTTTGTTTAGACCTTCGATGCCCAAAAAGTGGCGAATGCTACCGTCGGTGTTGAGCTGGGGGCGACTTAGTGAGGTATTGAGCCGTTGGTGAATCGTATCGGGATCAAATTTTGCATAATCAGTCGGCGAGACCGTATGTATTGAGCTGCTATCGATAGAATTTGACATAATGGCAAGTCTTTATTGTGGGTTTGTATGGGTCTATAGTAATCATTTATTTGTCTTTGTTCGAGCATTTATGTGTTGATGTACACAGACACGAGGACATTTTGACGCTTATTTGCTACAATTTACCGTAATAAAACCAGCCCTGTCACCTAAACTGAGTCGCCCTGTTAGGCAATGCCAATCAGTCTTTAGCATCCATCATAAAAAATAAGCACGTCGAAACTATAAATGAATAACAATAGATATAGTGTAGCTGATTTTGTGGTCGGGACAAAGATACCGTATAGGCAATTTATTCCATTGCTCATTTAAGGTGTGCTTAGGGCGACTACACCTATTCTCCAATTCTCATCTGTCTTTTACTGTCCAGACCATTTATAGGAAGCGTTATGACGACCTTAGCAAACTATCTCAACGAACAGGCGGTCAGCCCTGCTATTAACGACGTAATTACTACCGTCACTGACGTTGGTAAGACCATCTCACAGTTACTAAGAAAAGGGGCGTTAGCCGATATTTTAGGCGAAGCTGGCAATCAAAACGTCCAAGGTGAAGATCAAAAAAAGCTGGACGTACTGGCCAATGACTTATTGTTAGATGCCTTAGCAAAAAATGCACATTGTGCCGGTGTGGCGTCAGAAGAGCTGGATGATGCCACCCCCGCTCACGCTGATGGTAGTCTATTGGTATTGTTTGACCCACTGGATGGTTCATCAAATATCGACATCAATATGGCAGTCGGTACTATCTTCTCTGTTCTACCGTACCAACGTCAAGGGCAAACCAGTGAGAATAGTGACTTTTTGCAAGCGGGTAGTCAGCAGCTAGCAGCTGGTTACTTATTATATGGCACCTCTACCGTACTGGCGCTGACCATCACAGACAACGTGGTCATGTTCAGCTTAGACCCAGATACGAATGATTATGTGCTCATAGAAGACAACGTCCAAATCGATGCCGATACAAGTGAGTATGCCATCAACGCCTCAAACTATCGCTACTGGCGCGCACCCATGCAACAGTATATCGACGAGCTCATCGCGGGCGAAACAGGCGTGCGTGGTCGCGACTTCAATACGCGCTGGGTTGCTGCCATGGTTGGAGATGTTCATCGTATCTTATGTCGCGGTGGCCTCTTTACGTATCCGTTTGATACTAAGTACGCTCATAAAGCAGGTAAGTTACGTTTGATGTATGAAGCCAATCCGATGAGCCTGCTGATTGAGCGCGCGGGCGGCGGTGCCACTGATGCCGTCAATCGTATCTTAGATATCGAACCAACTGATATTCATCAACGCGTTCCTGTGGTGCTCGGTAGCAAAAACGAAGTCAACTACATTAAAGATCTGCATGTAAACTATTCTGAATAAAAAGCTGATTTGAACGCCCATTCAGAAAACCGGCATCATGCTACATAAATAATAAGCATGATGCTGGTTCACCAACCCACTCTATCCCTCTTCTCTAAGCGACCCACTATGGTATTAAATCCCACCGAGCTGATTACCTCAGATAAGAACACGACCGTTAAGCTCGTAAAGGCGCTGTTGGCCCAAGCACGCCAGCGTAAAAAGCATGGTCAGACAGTCGTAGAAGGCGTACACCTGATAGATGCGGCGCTGCGTAGTGACTATCCATTTGTGCAAATACTATTGTCTGAATCGGCGCGTCGCCACCCTGAGGTTCAGCAAATTTTGACTCGCCTGCCGACCTATACGCCTGTTCTCACGCTCTCAGACACCCTTTATGAGAGTATTCGCAGCTTAGGAACAGGCATCGATGTCATGGCAGTTATCAAAGTACCAATGCCTAGCTTACCGATCATCGATGAAGACTGCTTGATCTTAAATGATGTGCAAGATAGTGGTAATGTCGGCACCTTACTACGCACAGCAGCAGCCGTTGGTATCCGCAATATTCTATGTACCAGTGCGACTGCTCAAGCTTGGTCTCCTAAGACGCTAAGAGCCGGTATGGGGGCGCAGTTTGCGCTAACTATTTTTGAGGGCTTGAGTACACAAGACATTCTAGATCATGTGCAAGTCCCCCTCTTAGCGACCAGTTCACACACTGATACCTTGATTTATGATCATAATCTATCTACCCCTGTGGCGTGGATTATGGGTCATGAAGGTCAAGGCGTCTGTGACGACTTGATGCAGTGTGCCACGCCCATCGCTTTACCGCAGCCTAACGGTCAAGAGAGTCTAAACGTAGCAATTGCAGGGTCTTTATGCCTGTATGAAACCTTACGACAAAGACAGTACTCTTAGCTTATATCAAAATCACATGACATAAAAAAACCCACTATCAACTGATAATGGGTTTTTTATACCTCTATCACGACTGAGATATTAAACCTTGCTGGTTAGCTCAGGTAGTGCGTCGAATAAATCTGCTTCTAGGAAGTAATCAGCCACGCTAGCGATAGGGGCTTCTGGGTCGTTGTTGATAGCAACAATGACTTTAGAGTCTTTCATACCCGCTAGATGCTGAATCGCACCTGAGATACCAGCTGCGATATATAGCTGCGGTGCAACGATTTTACCCGTTTGACCGACCTGCATATCGTTTGGTACATAACCTGCGTCAACAGCGGCACGTGATGCACCAACCGCAGCGCCTAGCTTATCAGCCAATGGCTCGATATATTTGGTGAAGTTTTCACCATTTGCCAAGGCACGACCACCAGAAACAACAATGCCTGCTGACGTCAATTCTGGACGGTCAGATTTGGCCATCTCTTCATTAACAAAGCTTGCTTTACCCGTTTCTTGTACGTTGTCGATTGTTTCAACAGTGGCTGAGCCGCCTTCGCTTGCGACTGGATCAAACGCCGTGGTACGTACGGTCAATACGACTTTATCTTCTGACGTTTTTACGGTTGCCGTCGCGTTACCTGCATAGATAGGACGCTCAAACGTTTGGGCATCGACCACACCAGAGATTTCTGACAACATGCTGACGTCAAGCAAAGCTGCAACACGTGGCATAAAGTTCTTACCAGTGGTCGTTGCAGCCGCGATGATGTGGCTGTAATCGCTAGCAACATCAGCCACCAACAATGCGACGTTACCGGCCAATTGATGCTCATAAGCGGCGTTGTCTGCCAATAGTACTTTAGTCACGCCTTCCGCTTTTGCAGCTTCATCAGCGACCGCTTGAGCACCACTACCTGCAACCAACACATGGATATCATCACCCATTTGCTTAGCAGCAGCGATCGTGTTCAAAGTTGCCTTTTTTAGACTGGCATTGTCATGTTCTGCATATACCAAAATAGCCATGGTTTTAATCCTTTATTTATTCGTATTATCTATTCATGCGGTTGTTTGTGTACAAAGTCATTGATACGGATTGTTTGGATCTACACCCAACCCAGCGCCATAACTTTACACATGATATGCCGTAGCGAAGTATCCAATCATTGAAATATTAAATGACTTTTGCTTCGTTTTTTAGCTTATCGACCAACTCATCAACTGACCCTACTGTAATACCAGCTTTGCGTTCAGCAGGTGGCACGACTTTAATAATCTCTTGCTTAGACGCCATCTCAACACCAAAATCAGCTGGCGTTTTTTCATCAAGTGGCTTCTTCTTCGCTTTCATGATGTTAGGCAGTTTAGCGTAACGTGGCTCATTCAAACGTAGGTCAGTCGTGATGACCGCTGGCAAGTCAAGAGCAACAGTTTGTAGGCCGCCGTCGATTTCACGCGTCACGTTTACTTTATCGCCTTCCACTTTCACTTCTGAGGCAAATGTACCCTGACCGATACCCATCAACGCCGCTAGCATCTGACCCGTTTGGTTATTGTCATCGTCAATCGCTTGCTTACCTAATAAGATAATATCAGTGCTTTCAGTTTCAGCGATATTTTTTAGAATCTTAGCAACTTGTAATGGATATGGTTTTTCGTCACTCACTACTAATATGCCACGGTCAGCACCCAATGCTAGGGCTGCACGGATCTGCTCTTGTGATTCTTTTGGACCGATAGACGCAACAATGATCTCATCAATCACGCCAGCTTCTTTTAGACGCACCGCTTCTTCTACTGCGATTTCATCAAAAGGGTTGATTGACATTTTAGTGTTTGATAAGTCAACGCCAGAGTTATCGGCTTTTACACGAACTTTTACGTTATAATCAATGACACGCTTGACCGCTACTAATGCTTTCATACGTTCCTCGTTTATTAATGTTATGAATTAAAAATTGTCAGTTAAGAACCAAAGGTTCATGGTTTTGCAAACTGTCGTTCAAAGTACTACTCAAGGTTATTACTGCAACAGCAGAAAATCATTAATTGAGCAAGATACACCAATAGTAAAAACCATATTGGCCTCATACACCCTTTTAATAAAATCCACTAAAGCTAAGCCAACCGTTATTATCAGACCTATGTATCTTGCGTGAGCACGGGCCTAAGGTCAAGACAACGCCGTGAATAATGCGTCATAAATTTGTCACCACTCTACAATATATAGTCTATAAGCACACAATTTCACCGTTTTTTGCTAGAGCTTTGTCTTTTATAGCATTACCCCTGCTCTATTCGCTTAATAATTGGTTGTTATTTATCGGCTCCACAATGTAGGCACACTAGAACAGTACTACGATGCGCTTTTTTTAGGCTTAATCAGCAACTCACTGTCCCGTATATCATTAAATAACGTCCAATCAGGCGTGACGTCATTGTTTTTAATCACGCTCATGTCCCCTGTCGTCTCCATGATAACGGCAAACACTTCCGTTTTAGACTTGAGACCATTTTTACGCAATACTTCTTGGACGTCACTGGTGCTGAGATTGGCTTCTTTTAAATTATCCTCAAAATACTCACCATGGGCCATTAATATGATGGCCTGATTGTCTATTAAAGATTTCAGCGGTTTTATTTTACGTCTGAGGACCGAGATAACACCTTGAATCAAGAATAACACAGCAACAGCAAATAAACCTTGTAGCAGCGACGGCGTATCAGAGAGTACGGTTGAAGCAAGTATGCTACCAATGGCAACTGTCATTGCAAAATCGTGGCTTGAAAGCTTAGAGAAACTCCGCAGCCCCATCACCCGCGTGCACAGCATTAATCCTATGTAAAATCCTAGTGCAGATAAAGAGATGCCCAGCACTTGCTGCCAATCAATCGAAAACCAAGTCTCCCAATTCATAGAATATCCTTTTTTATTATGTTTTTATTGAGCCGACACTCCCTGTTACCTGATGACACTCGTGGCCATAATCAACACTGGAGTAATATTTCAAGAAAAATTTATATAAAAAAAGCAACCTGATGAGAGGTTGCTCTTTTTTAAAGTCGAAACAGTATTTTTATTGTTTTAACAAACAAAGTAATCAATGCATCTTCGCAATCTTACTGTGATTAAACACCCTGAAAGTCAGTGTACTCAATCTCAAGTGAGATTAGATAGCTTCGATTTGCTCAGCTTGTGGGCCTTTTTTGCCATCACCTAAGATGAAAGACACTTTTTGGCCTTCGGCTAGCGTTTTGAAACCGTTACCTTGGATAGCGCTGTAGTGAGCGAATACGTCTTGTCCGCCGTTGTCTTGAGCGATAAAACCAAAACCTTTAGCTTCATTAAACCACTTTACAGTGCCTTCAACTTTATCTGACATAAATTTTCCTGACTCTTTAACTGTTGGCGAGACTTGTGTCATCACCGATTAATTGATATATACCCGAGTATTTTTTGCTGAAAGCGGCGGTTACTAATTCTAAATAATCTTTAAGAAAACTTAAAATTTTTACCTCAAATACTTTGGGTACAGCCTGATTATAACAGTTTTCTATGCAGGTAACAGGCTAAATTGATGATTTTTGTAAATAATTGCCAACTATCTTGACAAATAAAAACAGAGTAAGCAAAACCATGTATATCATTGATATTAAAATAACTTTTCGGTGAGCCCCATCACTACTCTAAAGCGCTCTCTAAGATCAACCAGACAGGAAGGAGGACGCTAGGTTAAAACCGCAGTCATTTCTTACTGTGAAATCGGCAACCAGGGTGAGGCTAACACCAACAAACAAAGCGCAAAAAATATCAGTGAAAACGATTGGCTATAAGCGATGTATTTGGTGGGTATCACCAAATCTTTAGGAGAATCCGGTATGCCTTTACGTTTTAACAGCCGCGTCCCATAAACCCAGCCGAAAGTGGTGTAGATACCATAGGCCGCAGGTACGGCGATGGCCAATGGCGTCAGATCAATCACATACAACATGACGACAGAAACAAAGAACCATGAGGTGTCTAAGAGAGAGCTGATTTGAAAAAACTTGGACTTGGGCAATTTGCCATCCGTTTTTTTAAGCATCTCTCCTTCTATCCAAATTAAAACGGCTACCACAGCACTAAGAGTAACATACACGAATTGCGGCGTTAGCCAGTCAGGATAAGATATTTGCACAACACACAACCTGTAATCTAGAGAAAATAAGAAAGAAGAAATCTTTTGCTTTATTTAACAGCCCAACATCAAACGAAGATAATAATCCCCTAAGCGGGTCGGCCGTTAACGAACACAATGACGCTTGCCTACATTGGGTAGCTGTTATTGATTTTCAACCCACCTAGGCCGATCAGTGGAAAACATCCACCAAATAGCGCTCAATAAAAACCCCGTGCCATCAAGTGATAGCACGGGGGTTTATTTTGAGGCACGAATATCTAATCGCTCAATGCTGTATTAGTTTTTGTCTTTATCGATAATTTTATTGCCACCAATCCAAGGCATCATACCGCGCAACTTAGCACCCGTCACTTCAATTTGATGCTCAGCGTTGTTGCGGCGACGAGCAGTCATTGATGGGTAGTTGGTTGCCCCTTCAGAGATGAACATTTTTGCGTATTCACCAGACTGAATGCGTTTTAGCGCATTACGCATGGCTTCACGTGACTGCTCATTGATGACTTCAGGACCAGTCACATATTCGCCGTATTCAGCGTTGTTACTGATTGAATAGTTCATGTCAGCGATACCGCCTTCATACATCAAGTCAACGATCAGCTTAAGCTCATGTAAGCATTCAAAATAAGCCATTTCTGGGGCATAGCCTGCTTCTGTTAGGGTTTCAAAGCCCATTTTTACCAGTTCTACAGCGCCGCCACAAAGCACTGCTTGCTCACCAAACAAGTCAGTTTCTGTCTCATCTTTGAACGTTGTTTCAATAATGCCTGAACGACCACCACCAACACCAGCGGCATAAGAAAGCGCAACTTGTTTGGCTTGACCTGAGGCATCTTGATAGATAGCGATAAGGTCAGGAATACCGCCGCCTTTTGTGAATTCAGAGCGTACTGTATGGCCTGGTGCTTTTGGTGCAACCATGATGACATCAAGATCGCCACGTGGAACCACTTGGTTATAATGAATCGCAAAACCATGAGCAAACGCTAATGTTGCGCCTTCTTTGATATTTGGCTCAATCACGTCACTGTAAAGCTCTTTTTGGAACTCATCAGGCGTCAAAATCATCACCACGTCAGCCGCTTTTACCGCGTCTTCTACTTCAGCAACTTTCAAGCCAGCGTTTTCCGCTTTTTTCCATGAGCTTGAGTTGGCACGTAGGCCAACAGTCACGTCGACGTCTGAATCTTGTAGGTTAAGTGCGTGCGCGTGGCCTTGTGAACCGTAACCAATAATCGCAACCTTTTTGCCTTGGATAATCGATAGATCACAGTCTTTATCATAATAAACGTTCATAAGTAGAGTCCTTTTCCTCAATCATGGCAAGCCATGGATAAATAAACGCTTAGGTTACAGTCACTGTCTTAAAGTGAGTTGCTATATAAGCGCTATGTTAAGTGTCGAATAAATAAGTATTAAATGGAGTGTATGAAACACCGTATTTGAAAAACAGTAAATGCTGGTTATACGCTTAGCGTTTTTTCGCCGCGAGCAATACCAATGACACCCGAGCGTACCACTTCCATTATGCGTTCGCGGCCAATGACATCAATAAAACCGTCCAGCTTGGCTTTGTCACCGACAATTTGAATCGTATAAAGATTAGAGTTTACATCAACGATTTGTGCGCGAAAAATATCTGCACTTCGTTTAATCTCTTCACGGACACCGCCAGTCGCTCGGACTTTTATGAGCATTAATTCGCGCTCAACGTGCACGTTCTCTGTTAGATTTAGCACTTTAACCACTTCAATCAATTTATGCAATTGTTTGGTGATTTGCTCGATTCTTTCAGGCGACGTAATGGTGGTTACTGTTAGACGCGAGATACTTGGATCATCAGTGGGTGCGACATTTAGCGTTTCGATATTGTAGCCACGCTGTGAGAACAAGCCGACTAGCCGCGACAACGAACCCGCTTCGTTTTCCATCAGTACCGAAATCAGATGTTGTTGTTGCATTAGGTACGCTCCCCTTTTGTTAACCACATATCACGCATCGTCTGCCCAGCGATTTGCATCGGATACACATGCTCATTACGATCGACATAAACGTCGATAAATACCAGTCTGTCTTTGATTGCCATGGCTTCAGCCAACTGTGCTTCCATGGTTGCAGGATCAGTAATTTTGACACCAACATGGCCATAGCTTTCAGCCAATTTTACAAAATCTGGCAAAGAGTTCATGTACGACTGCGCGTGACGGCCTTCATATAGCATGTCTTGCCACTGCTTCACCATCCCTAGCTGGGCGTTATTTAAATTTAATATTTTGACCGGCAAGTTGTACTGTAGGCAAGTGGATAGCTCTTGAATGTTCATCTGAATAGAGCCTTCACCAGTAATACACACCACATCACGCTCAGGGTTGGCAAGCTTCGCTGCCATGGCATATGGCAGACCAACGCCCATCGTCCCAAGACCACCTGAGTTTAGCCACTGACGAGGCTCATCGTACGTATAGTAGAGAGCGGCAAACATCTGATGCTGGCCGACGTCACTCGTGATAATGGCTTTGCCATCAGTAACCTTACACAAGGCTTGTACGACACTTTGCGGTTTAATGCCTTCATCTGTGCTGGTGTCATAGCGCAGGCCATGGCGCTTACGCCACTCATTAATCTGTGACCACCAGTCTAACAGGGCATGCTGCTCAAGCTCTTTATCATCACCGATAATGTCTAACATGTCAGTCAATACTGATTTTACATCGCCCACAATAGGAATATGAGCAAGAATCGTTTTAGAAATCGAAGCCGGGTCGATATCGATATGGATAATCGTCGCATTCGGGCAGAATTTTTTGACATTATTGGTCACGCGATCATCAAAACGCGCGCCCACTGCCAAAATCACGTCGGCATGATGCATACTCATATTGGCTTCATAAGTGCCGTGCATGCCCAGCATACCTAAGAACTGACGATCAGAACCTGGGAAAGTGCCAAGGCCCATTAACGTGTTGGTCACAGGCAAGTTTAAGCGATGAGCAAGATCCGTGAGCTCTTCATGCGCCTTGCTCCAAATCACACCGCCACCCGCATAAACAACCGGACGCTGCGCAGACAATAAGGTCTCAACCGCTTTTTTGATTTGACCCGTGTGACCTTTTAGTGACGGCTGATAAGAGCGTATGAATACCTCTTCTGGATACTCATAAGCAAATTTTTCGCTCGGGGCGGTCATGTCTTTTGGTACATCAATGACGACTGGGCCTGGGCGTCCAGACTGTGCAATATGAAAGGCTTTTTTGACAATACTTGGAATTTCACTAGCATGGCGCACCTGAAAGCTGTGCTTGACGATAGGACGCGATACACCGACCATATCTGTTTCTTGAAAAGCATCTTCACCGATTAAGCTGCTAGGCACCTGACCTGATATCACGACCATCGGCACTGAGTCCATAAAGGCAGTTGCAATAGCAGTTACCGTATTGGTCGCGCCAGGACCTGACGTTGCCAGTACGACACCCGTGCTCCCAGTCACTCGTGAATAGGCATCTGCCATATGGCCCGCTGCTTGCTCATGACGCACTAAGATATGCTCAATCGCTTCTTGCTGAAACAGCGCATCATAAATGTGCAATACCGCACCACCTGGATAACCAAAGATATACTTGACACCTTCGTCAGTCAGCGCTTGTACCAACATCTCAGCACCGGACAACATCACAGGCTGCGTGCTACCTTCTGCAAGGCGTTGCTGCTTTTCTTCAAAATTTTTGGCGGCATTACCCGTTTGGGTGTGTCCAGTCATATTTGGACTTTGCGTGGTTTGCGTCACTGTCGTCACCTTTTTTCAAGAATGTGTGCCCGCTATATTTCTCAGTCATACTGCTTGATAAGACAGCATACTGCTCAAACATAGCAATATATTTAGGGTCAGCTTTGCGACAGGCGTTTACTATATACAGTGACAAGATGCGAGTGCATCTATAAAAGAAGCTTATTATTGAGGATTGACAACAGCCAGCATTTATAACAGATTGATGTATACAAAGACATTCATATAGACAAATAAAGTAATTTTCATAGCCAATACTGCGTTGTAAGATCACTAGATTTTACAATAAGGTCATTAAAAATAATTTCATATCTAAATTTTTGGCCTGTTTAACACAATCGCTAGTATAAGATTTAGCGCGTTTCAAATAATAAGTTTATCTTAGTCATTGTAGACAGATAAGTCCGGAGACAATGTATAAACGTATCAGTAGCAATCGTGATGATTATTACCTTTTTTATAGCATTGTCACAAAGAAAACAAAACTGCATAAGCCACTGATAAGCCACCCGTAGTCCATGTTTTCAAGTGCCACGGCAATATCATAAAAGCCGCTCACTGACCAATCAACTGTTATTATATTCGATGGTTTGTGAGCTATTGTCAAGAAAAACTTCTAACACCTATACCAAACTATTGGTTATCAAATTTTTTAAATTCATAAGTATTATTTGTTAAAATCAAACCCTCGTAAATTTTAGTGCCATTAAAACACGCAAATGTTATATTGACCTGTCTGCTTCTACCAATTGAGAGGATTGCTTCTATGGCATATGCCATTCAGATAAACACCGCCGCTAAAATGCTTATCAGTACGGCGTGTATGCTAGTGCTATCCATGAATGCCAGTCAGGCCGTTCAAGTGTATAAGTCTATCGGTGCGCATGGTGAAGTTAAATACAGCCAACATGCGCCGCAAAATGGCAAAAATGTTGAGTTACTCGAATTTCGGAGTGACGGTAGACAAAGCAATGCAGGAGAGATGGCAGGCAAAACAGATGCCAATCAGGGCAGCACACAAAGTGCAGAAGAACAGCGAGTTGCCCAGCTAGAGGCGCGTATTAAAGAGCAAGAAGCTCAAGCTAATGCCCAGCGCTGCCAGTCACTACGCAATAACTTGACCAACTTAAATGTCGGCGGACGTATCTATGAGATGGATGCCAATGGCAATCGTCAGTATTTGGACGGCCGTGAAATTGAGCTAAAACGTGAGCGCGTCCAACAGGCGATCGATCAGTATTGTGGCAACGCTACTACCTAAATGTTAGGCATGGACGCCAAGCTGCATAACATGACGAATGGCTGCAGGCATGTCTTGCGCTTGTAGCCCTCGTTGACCAATCAGTAGCGTGTCCTTGTCGCCACTCTTTGTCTGGTTAGCCAGTATATCCCCTGCTATCCCATGTATCATGGCCGCTTGGTGCAGGCTGCGCGCTTCTGTTTCTAAGTCTTGTTGTGCTAACAACCCAGCAATGACGCCAGACAGCACATCGCCCATACCAGCCGTTGCCATACCAGCATTCCCGGCCCCGCAAACATAAACCTGCTCTCGCGCTGAGCCCTGCTCTAACACCAAAGAACCGGCGCCTTTTAGTACCCAGTCACCGCCATAAGTCTCCGCACACTGCTTTATAGCGGCCAATCTATCACTTTCTACCTCATGCACTTTTTTATCCAGTAATCTAGCAGCTTCCCCACTGTGCGGTGTCAAACAAATCTGATGACCAACACTATATTGTCTTAATTGAGTTATAAGTTCATGATTGTCCGTCTGTAGCGTCGCCAAATGATACAGACCATCCGCATCGATAACGATGGATTTCTCCTCCACTATGGCCGCTTGTACATAATTTATAAACAGGGCTTCTGCTTTTTTATCACGGCCCAGACCCATGCCAATGGCAATCACACTGGCGTCTTTAATCAAACCCTTTACCCCGTCGCTATCATGTAGATTGATCGTCATCGCATCGGGCAATGAGGTTAGTAGCGCCCCATGAAAAGCCTCATGGCAGGCCACTGTGATTTTCCCCGCCCCTGTTGCCATGGTGCTGGACGAAGACAGTATCGCAGCCCCGCCCATGCCTTGTGAGCCATCAACACGATTACCCCCGATAATCAGTACGTGTCCATAACTGCCCTTATAGCTATTTTGGCGGCGTGCAGTGAATCCCCGTGCAGCTGTCAGCAGTGTGGCAATGGGTGTCAACACTTGATTGGCCTGTCGACTGTTTTTTTTGTCAGCTCCTGTCTGCTGAAGGGCTGTTTGATAAGGTATCAGCGGTATATCGCGCACTTCCCCGCTATAGTCGGCCCCATCTTTGGTGTGCAGACCAAATTTTCGTGCAATCAGACACAACGTCACATCCGCTTGGATAGCTATGCGCTCGAACACCTCTCCAGTAGAAGCAACCAATCCACTTGGAACATCGACTGCGATTGCTAACGCATTGTTTTGTTGGACGGTACGATTAAAAGTGTGGATGGCCTGCTGATAGATACCTTCAGGTGCACGATCAAGTCCAATACCAAATAATGCGTCGATACAGACATCCGCTGGCAAAACGCTTTCACTTAAACCATTCTGATTGTCGCCACTGTCTTCAAAGCGTTGGTATTCACAGTTAGCAGATATAGCGATGTATCGCGCTTTTGCCGCGTCGTTAGTTGTGAAACTAGTGGTATTAGACATCTCCGCTGTGTTATTTATATCAAGCGCTTGCTTTTCAAAACCGACCGTTATTACTTTTACTTGCCAGCCAGCTTGACGCAAATAGTGAGCAATCAGCCAACCATCACCCCCGTTATTGCCCTTTCCTACCCAAACACTGGCTCGAGGTGGTCGGCTATGACTAGTGTAAAATTTGCTGTTGACAGATGAGGGGGTTTTTAACTGTTTTTGTTCATAAATTTGCTCTATCTGTTGCGCCATTTGCCAAGCCGCTTGTTTCATCAACCCAAAGCTGTCATGCCCTTCTGCAAACCATGCTTGCTCCATAGCATAGATCTGCTCACTACTATAGAGTGCTAACGGTTTTTTGGTTGTTGTGCATAATACATTGGCGTGAGTTTGCATGGCTGACCCTCGTTTATTTTTATTGGTTTATTTTATATTACGGTAAAACTGACTGAATTTTTACTTTTATTAGCTTAGCAAAGCTTACTTTGTCTTGTGTATCAATATGAAGCCATGTTTATTTGCTTTTATGCTTGCGCTCTGCGCTCACTGGCTTATCATAACGGTATTCACATCATTCCTTACTGCCATACATGAATAATTCCACCAAACCGAACATAGTACACTCTGCAAACCAAATTGCCGTTAATAACAAGACAGTATTTGCAACGCCAGCAGACGTTAAGCTATGGATTAAAGCGCAAGCACAAGCGTTAGGATTTGCTGACTGTGGTTTCTTATCTGTCCATCATCCTTTGTTTGCTCAGCAGATTGTGCAATTGCAGCAATGGTTAGATAAAGGCTATGAAGGTCAATTGCAGTTCATGCACCACAACCATCATCTGCGCGCCAATCCTGCCCAGCTGGTAGAGGGCGCCAAGACTATCATCAGCGTGCGTATGGACTATCTCACCCAAGCGCCGACACCACGTACTGTTACTGACAATGATCATCCCAATCAAGGTATCATTGCGCGTTATGCCAGAGGGCGCGATTATCATAAAACAATGCGCAGTCGTCTAAAAAAATTGGCATTAACGATTGAAGCCATGCTGTCTGACTGGCAACACCTTAACATTGGCTCAGAACAAGACTTTATTTTCAGACCCTTTAGCGACTCTGCCCCCATTTTTGAGCGCCCTATTGCTGATGCTGCCGGTCTGGGCTGGACAGGAAAGCACACCCTACTACTCAACAAGCAAGCGGGGTCATTTTTCGTCCTAGGTGAACTATTTATCAGCCTCGAGTTGCCTGATGACACACCTGTCAAAGCGCACTGTGGCAGTTGTAGCGCATGTATCGATATCTGCCCTACTCAGGCGATTGTTGCCCCTTATGAGCTCAATGCCGCAGCCTGCATCTCTTATCTTACGATTGAACACGATGGCGTTATCGATACTAAATATCGACGCGCGATTGGCAATCGTGTCTTTGGCTGTGACGACTGCCAGCTTATCTGCCCATGGAACCGTTACGCCAACCTTACTGCCATCGATGACTTCGCCCCACGGCATAGTCTTGATAACAGCAGCTTACTTGAGCTGTGGCAATGGCAAGAAGCCGACTTTATGAAAAAGACCGAAGGCAGCCCCCTTCGACGCACAGGTTATGTGAATTTTTTACGCAATATTGCCATTGGACTAGGGAACGCTAACGCCAGTTTGGAGATCGCCAATCAGTTAGCGTCTAAACTAGGAATACACAATGACATGCTTGATGAACATATCAGGTGGGCATTAGCTGAACAATACAACAAACTCAAGAACGTCAAACTATAATTTTGTGTTTAGATAAACCAAAAAATGCCTCTTATTTGAACTGACCCCCAAAACTTGG
>NZ_DFBY01000023.1:0-7773 GCF_002366815.1 Psychrobacter sp. UBA3068
CTATACCACCAATGCGATAGAGTCTTTAAACAGCGTGATTCGGACAGCGGTGAATAAACGTAAGGTGTTCCCGTCTGATCAGGCAGCATTCAAAGTGGTGTACTTAGCAACCCAGCAGGCATCGTCAAGGTGGTCGATGCCAATCCGTAACTGGACGTCTGCTTTAAATCGCTTTATGATTATGTTTGATGACCGTATCAGTAAGCATTTAATCTAAACGGCAGTTACACAGAATCTGGGATGGTCTCTTTCTGACAAATTGTCAGCGTCCAGTTAGCGGATATTTGCTTTAAAAGCAGCTACACAGTTGCTCATAACGTATGAGTAGAGCTATATTTTATATTAATCAGTATCAATAATCTTGAACAACTGCTCTCGAATTCCCACAGCAGATGTTGCCAGATTCACAGTAGAAAATTGAATTTTATGGTTATCAATAACAACATACTCATTCACATCTTCCCCTATCGAAGGATGAATAAATAGACCACTAGCATTCTCATTAAGAGGGTCATTACTGTCCTCTTGAGATCTTAGGTAGGAATACATCTGATACAGGTATCCACTTCTTAATGTTTCATCTCGATACCACCCACTCGTAACCACAGCATTGAACTTAGTATCGATAACGATGCGATGTGCTGATTCAATATTATCAATGATGATGTCCGTCTTCATATTAGGAAGGATATTATCCATACCTAAGCTTTTATCACTTATTTGCCACTTAAGCACTTTCCCCGAGCTTACTCTATAACATTGATTTGACAGAACCGTAGCATAAAATCCAGCTACTCCTTTTTCAAAGAGTTTGCGCAGCCACGGTAGATTGTCTCTCTGTGCTGAAGACAACTGCCTTGTACCTTTAGATTCTGTTGGTAAGGCCAGATTAAACGCCAGATGTGCAGCCGTTACCATTGGCTTATCTTCAGCATCATGTCTCCCAAATCTATCCACTGATACCTCACTACGACTGGGGCGTGTTTGACTGACACCCATTTGTCTTAGACGTATATCTAGCGATCGACACCAATGAGCTAGATCTTTACGTTTAACGACTTTAGAGATAGCCTCAAGAGCCGCTCGGACATATCTATTACGCGGCGTATCAATGGTTAACTCATCAAAACGGCAAGCGATCTTGCCCCGCTCAAGCAACCTACCTCTTTCAGTACCTATAAGATCTATTCTGCCACGTACACGACTGAGCACAGCATCACGAGATTGATAGCTATAACTTAGGTTACGTTGAATGCGATGTTCGACCCGTCGACAAAGCATTTCGGCGATTAAGTCTGGAATATCATCAGGGTTCTCTTCAACTGCAATATTCGCAGCATCAAGCTCTCTATAGATATCGGACGCATAGAGCATAAGAAGCCAAAGATTACGAACAGGTATCTTGCCTATATAGTTAACGTCATCAGAGGACTCTATAGCTATGTCTTCTTTAACTGGCATATACTTGCAAGCCTTCAGTCAAGCGCTTTTGGGCTTTTCGAGATTTCTCAAGATCATCGAACCAATACTCATCCAGCAAAGGACCTATCTCTGTTTCTACCACTTCAACGAACCACTCTTTAGCATCTGTGATATCCATACCAACGGCTGGCGTGACATAACTATGACCTATTTGAAATTGAGCGCCAAGACTAGGTTCTTTAGTAATCTCATCATTCAAAGCACTAATACGCTGCTCAATGTTATCTAAGAATTCTGAGTCAATACCATTCTTATCTCTTACCCAATCACGCCAGACTTTACCAAGTGTCGGTTCAAGATCGATAAACGCAAAACGGCGACGCAAGGCCAGATCAACCAATGCAAGCGAGCGGTCAGCAATATTCATGGTGCCGATGACATATAAGTTACTGGGTATATAAACACGTTCACCATTGAACTTCCTATAAGACAGCTCTAACGCCTCATCCGGTGTTCTTTTATCGGCCTCAAGTAACGTGAGCATCTCACCAAATACTTGAGCCGGATTGCCTCGGTTAATCTCTTCGATGACGATGACATATTTTGACTCAGGATCATCTATGGCAGTTTTAATCATTTCCATAAAAGGACCATCCACCAATGTCAGCTTACCTTCACCTGATGGACGCCAACCTCGAATAAAATCTTCATAAGATAGGTTTGGATGAAATTGTACGGCTCTTATCTTACTGTCGTCACGTTGGCCAATTAGCGCAAAGGTCAGTCTTTTAGCAAGCCAAGTCTTACCAGTACCGGGAGGACCTTGTAAGATTATATTTTTTTTAGCTTCTAGGCGTTCGAGTGTTTTTTCGATTTTAGCCTTAGGTAAAAAACATCCGTCTTTGATAATACTGTCTACATTATAAGAATCTCTATTCTTTTCAGTAGTCAAAACATCATGAGATGTCTGAACATCAAGTCCTTGTACTGATCTTTCATCCAATAATCGATATGAATCTCTACTTAACTGCTCTAGTTGATTGTTTTTCCTCATCACCCCTAAACAATGTACAACAGTTCCCTCTATATCTTTCCTACCAGGCCATCTTTTGTCGAGATCGTTCTCAAATCTGTCTAGAAACTCTTGTTTTGTAAACTCAGATGAGCTTTTATCGCAGCATAGCTGATAAACTTGACAAGCTATCATCTCTTGCCAAGTATTGTATTTTTCAGTGCATTTTATACGGGTAACGGATGTTTCTTGTACGTCGCCAAGATTCACTTTATCAGTAAGATTAATATCCTCTTCAAACTGCCAAGTGCTTTTTTGAATCAACTGACCTATATCGTTTAGTGTAGTACGAGCCATCCAAGAGGGCTGCATAGCGACTGATTGAACATAATTATTCATAGCGTATTCCTTAATATACTTTTACCAACTTTGGAATTCATATTTTTTGATAACAGCATCCCAATTAGCATAGAACGTTTCACTAATGACATTACCTTGATTGTCAAGCGTATATCTTGTAATACTGCTTTCGTGTGGTTTACTAGCATCAGTGTATTGATACATATTTATTTTACCTTCTTTGTAGTAGCAATCATCGTAGTATGCGTCGCTCCAAGTTTGAATATTGGGCGCATCGTACTTAGGTTCCACGATAAAATTACCAGATTTATCGATAACACCCCATTTACCAGTCTCATAGTCACCCACTCGAACGGCTGCTAAACCCTCTGAAAAATTACAAGCACGATCCCATTTTGCTTTAATTGAGATATTGCCATTGGTATCAACAAAACCATATTGACTGCCATTATTCCAGTGATTACTTTCAGTATACTGAGCCAATCCATCTGAATAAGAGTGAAGAAAGTTAAATTTAAAAGGAACAATAGTTTTTCCTGATTGATCAATAGCTCCATATTTCTCTTTCAAGCTTACGACTGCCAACCCGTCTTGAAATGCTTCTGCTGACTGATACTGATAGGGAATGATAAGTTCTCGTTGCTTATTCATATATCCATACTTACCATTACGATAAACAGCCACTAGCCCTTCACTAAAGCTCTTATAGTCAGTATCCATACCTGTATCATTAGCTTCATGCTCAACAGGAATAACCAATCGACCCTTGTTATCAATAAAGCCCTGAAGATTTTTATAGCTTAGATTGCCTTCTTCATCGTAGCCCTTTTTTATTTTTCCAACATAAGCTAAACCATCAGAAAACTCTCCACAAGCCTCAAACAGACCAGTAGGAACCACCACTTCACCCAAACTATTTTTGTAGCCACAATCCCAGCTGTCTGTTGACTCTTCATAAAAACGCTGCAAATCTGCATTTGCAACTGAGCAGTACATCAAACTTAATAGACTAGCACTCACTGTTTTTAAAAAACTTTTATTCATTGATATTCCTACGTTTTTTATTGTTAAGGCTATTATTTTGTCCATCCATTTTTATCTTCTATATATAGCAATACTGCCAACCCCCCTTCATAGTGGTCAGGAATATACCCTCTATTATCAGTATAGTACTCTGCACCTTCTATAAAACGATTTGATCTATCTGCAGACCAACCAAAACCCATAGAAAGCCCTCTATTTCGTCCTTGATCATCATAAGTCCAGCCTCTTTTGGCGTAGTACTTAATGTCATGGTCACCCTCATAACGATAAGAGTCAGGAATATCTTTCCATTGTTTAGATAAGGCTATAAATCCGTTGCAATAACTATCACCCCTACATTCGGGTACATTCGGTGCAGTGTTTGGATTATTATAAATATTCATCATCTCAGGCAGTCCTGCGTAACTACAAGTACTGCTGATTGCCAAAATTAATGTCAGACATATTTTTTTCATATAACACCCCTTAATAGATAGTTGTTTGGTATTACTATCGTCTAAATCTATTTCTATTGCAATGACTCGAGAGTCCTGTGCGACATTAAATGACGCATCTGTAGAATTTAACTAAAAAATTCTTAAATTGACAAATAAAATTTAATTTCAAAGAGCAGATAAAAAGAGGTTTTCAGCTGGAATAGCTCAGTCTTTTGCACAGATGGGTATCAATATGAGTGAATATGAAAAAAAATGCAGCGAGCTGTACAACCTATCAAAGTCTCTTAAATAGTAAAATTATATCGGACACGACATTTAATGTCGTAAAGAAGATCTACATACTATGCATTAGAAAATTATTTTGGTAGTCTTAATAAAAGGTAAAAAACAAATGTATGTACACACTATTTAATTGAGGAGATAGTAATAGACCTCTTGTAAAAGTCATATTCTAAGCTCGGAATTAATGATACCAGCAAACAGTGAGCTATGCTGAAGAAACCGTAGAGATAAACTTGGTAAACTAAGCGTATTAATCGGAGTTTATCATGACCAAGAAAGTAAGAACCTACAGTGACGAATTTAAAGCCGAGGCCGTCAAGAAGATATCAGACAATAATGGCAATATCTCAGCCACTGCAAAGCAGCTTGGCATTGCCATGCAAACGCTATCAAATTGGCATAACAAAGCCAATCAAGGCAAGCTTGTCGGCACAGAGCAATACGATCCTGAACTTATGAGTACTCTTCAAGAAATAAAGCAGCTCAAGCGGCAGCTCAAAGTGGCTGAAGAGGAACGCGAAATACTAAATGAGGAGGGATAAAGCGAAGCACTGCTTCGCCCCGACGCAAGGGGAGAGCTATGCTCGAGTTGGCGACGGCGTACTTCGCGAGAAACAGTTAGTCAGGTACGCCTTTATCAAAGACAACCAGTTCCTCTTTCGCATCACCACTATGTGCCGTGTGTTAAGGGTTAAGCCATCAAGCTACTATGACTGGCTGGGTCGTCATATCAGCTGTCAGCAGCTACATCGTAATCAGTGCGAGTTATTGGTTAAAGCCGCTCACAATGAAACGAAAGAACGTTATGGCGCAGATCGACTGCATGCTCATCTAAGCGAGCAAGGCCATAACATTAGCCTGTATATGGTAAGAAGCATCAAAGAGCAACACGGCATTAAATGTCGTAGTCATAAGCGCTTTAAAGTCACCACCGACTCCAATCACAACAAGCTGGTCTATCCAAACGTACTGGATCAGAAGTTTGATGCTAAGCGCCCTAACGAGTCGTGGGTCAGCGACATCACCTATATCTGGACGAATGAGGGTTGGCTGTACTTAGCAGGGGTCAAAGACTTATACACCAAAGAGCTTGTCGGTTACGCTATTAACAAGCGTATGACCGCAGATTTAGTTTGCAAAGCACTAAATATGGCCATCAAGAATAAACGTCCAAGCAAAGGGCTAATCGTTCATTCAGACAGAGGCAGTCAGTATTGCAGTCACGCCTACCACAAGACCATTAAGCAGCATCAATTTACAGGCTCAATGAGCGCTAAAGGTAATTGCTTCGACAATGCTCCAATAGAAAGCTTCTGGGGCATATTGAAGAATGAGTTGGTATATCATCAAGACTATAAAACAAGGTTCACAGCCATCAATGATATTATCAGTTATATCGAGCTGTACTACAATCAGACGAGGATTCAAAAGGGTTTGGGCTATCAATCGCCAAGACAGGTGTGGTTTGATTATTATCGTCAGGCTGCGTAATTAAAATCTCCCAAGTTTATGTGTACGGATTTGACGGCAGGGGTCATACCATGTATGTTAACTGCTAGAAATAAGACAGTTAAAGTCTGAAAGCACTCAACATTGGATGAGTGCTTTCTATGCTGAAAATAACATAGACTATATAAAAGGTGATGAAATAATGACTAATAATAAAAACACTGAACCTTGGATGCAAGAGCTTTGGAACCTAGCTGATAAATTCCAAATATCTGATGATGTTATTCCTCGCGATGCAGTAGGTTTAGAACAACTAAATGAGTTAAAACTAGAAGATCTAGACGCTGAGGCCTTTGAACTAATTAAGTTAATCTCAAAATTACCCAATCTAAAAACCCTCGACTTAAGTTTTTATGGAGGCGAATATTTACCAGACGAGATTGTTGAGCTAACCTCTCTCGAACAGCTTACAATAAGTGAATCACCGTTAGAAAGACTACCGAACAGAATCCATGAGCTAAAAAACTTACAAGTGCTAAATTTATGCTATACCGGTATTAAGTCTCTACCTGAAAGCATCTCTAGACTTGAGAATCTTAAGTCCATAGATCTATCTGCGTGTGATGAGCTTCAAGGTTTTCCAGACGGTTTTTTTCAACTTACGCAGTTAGAGGAGCTACTACTTTATAGTACTGAGCTTTACTCAGATGAAATAGGTTCATTAAAGAAATTGAAAAAGCTATCTCTTTCAGGAGATCTATACGAAATTCCTGTCTGGATATTCGATTTAAAAGAACTTACTGAGCTGTGTTTAAATGAGGTAGCCCTATCAGAGATACCTTCAGAAATTGGTGAGCTCACAAAGTTAGAGTATTTAGACTTAGGAGTCAACGAACGTATAACTAAGCTACCTGAAAGCTTCGGTAATTTAACCAATCTAAAGCACCTCTCGCTAATTTGCTGTAGCTTACAAAGCCTCCCAGAAAGCTTTGTTAATTTAACCCAGTTAGAAAAGCTAGAGCTAGGTCCTAGTGATATGAATACCTTAGACCGTCTGTCTCATGGAGTCACTGAGTTTCTCACTCAACTGGGTGATACCGTTTCTGGTTGGGAAAAGAAAGAGCCTGCCGAACCTTGGATGCAAGAGCTTTGGGATTGGGCTGATAAATCTAAGATATCCGAATATGATATTCCAAGAGATGTTGAGTTTCTACAGAACCCCTATGCAATTACCCTTGATAATTTAACTGCCAAGAAGTTATCTGAGTTCTGTAATAAGTTCGCACAACTAAAGAATTTGGATTTTCTTCATATAAACTTAAAAGGCTCCTTAAGTAATATCCCTAATGGGATTGGTAACTTTAGCAATCTTAAATCACTAACTATCAGGGGTTTTGGACTAACGTCACTGCCTAAAACTATTGGTAACTTAGAGAACCTAACAAGCTTAGACATTAGTTTTAGCGAGCTAACATCACTGCCTGAAACTATTGGCAACCTAGAAAATCTGACAGACTTAAACATTAGTGGTAACCAGCTAACATCACTGCCTGAAACTATTACTAACTTAAAAAATCTGACAGACTTAAATATTGGTGGTAACCAACTGACACCACTGCCTGAGGCTATTGGTAATTTAGAAAACTTAACAAGCTTAACAAGCTTAGATATTAGTTTTAGCGAGCTAACATCACTGCCTGAAACTATTGGCAACCTAGAAAATCTTACAGACTTAAACATTAGTCATAACCAGCTAACATCACTGCC